>JAUVSF010000031.1 GCA_030597245.1 Acidobacteriota bacterium | reverse complement strand
TACAGAACACAGCAGCTTGATGCGATCGACGATCCATTGGCGACGGTGCTCGAAGTCAAAGCCTGTTAACGAATCAGACCCTTGTCAACGACAACTACACTACCCATTGGGGAAGTGTAATCGTCGCTGGCCAGCAGCAGCGATATATCCTACGCCGTAAAATCAACCAGGGTTCTTTCAACTGTCTCGAAAAACGCTCTCGGTTATTCTGTTTCAACGGGAAAAGTGTCGGTCGTACGAATTCAATCACTCTCGATTAAATGAAAATATGATAAGATAAAATGAGTACGTAATTCTTATTAGTGAAAGCAGGCATCATGAAAGTGACTGAAAGAGGGCAAGTGACTCTTCCAAAATGGTTGAGAGAGAAACATGGAATAGATTCCTCCACAGAGGTTGAATTTATCGAAAAAAGCGGCCAAATCATAGTTGTTAAAAAACGTGCGGTTAGCTCACTGGCTCGATTCAGGGGAATTGCTAAGGTCGAAACGCTGCCCTCACAAACCGATGATTTCCTCTCACTTATTAGAGATGGAGAAGAGAATGAAATCGGCAGTTGATAGCTCCATTATATTGGACATATTGTTGGATGATCCTAAACATGCCGGGAAATCAATGGATCTACTGGAACACCACCTGCTCCACGGGCCTGTGATCATCTGCCCAGTTGCCTATTGTGAATCCGCAGCATCGCTGTACCCACCAGTCAAATTCTCCAAAATCGCTCGTCAAATGGGTCTTGTTTACAATGATTTCGATCACGATATTTGTACCCTTGCAGCCCAGATGTGGAGAGATTATCGATTTCAGGGTGGACCCAGACAAAGAGTACTCGCAGATTTCTTGATCGGTGCGCACGCAATTAGAAGAGCGGACTGCCTCATAAGCCGCGATCGCGGATTCTTTCGTGGATATTTCCAGGGCCTTGAGGTGGCCTCCCCTTAGTTTTCATTCTAGCCTTTTCTGATTGATCTCAGGCCAATGCAGAATACCAACTCGTATCAAGGTAGGGCAGCTTTCCTGTATTAATCCCTTCATTAACCAGCGCTGGAGATGACTGGTTAATCAAAACCTTAGTCTTGGATCTTGAGTCTTGGTTCGGGCCGGGTCTATACTGAGTACAAGCTAAGTCGCCAGCATCTCCTGACAATTGAAAGGGGAATAGAGATGAGGCTGATACTTAAAGTTGCCATCCTTCTTTTCTGCATTTATTCTGGGTATTTAGTATCTGCTCAAGTTTACAGATATCACGCCCCTCACATTACAACCGCATCACCCTGGATCAACAAAGTCACGGTTTACAACAACGGAGACCAAACCGAGTATTTCAAAATCATTCTGTGGAAACAAGGCGGTGAAACTGCTCTAGAAAAGCAATACGCCGTCAATGCCGACAGTAAACTCACCCTGGTGATGTCCAACTTCGCCGAGTATACGGCGAACCCGTCCGAAATCGAACTTGAACCGGTCGAAGGGATGCTGATCATCGAAACTGCCAGTACCAGGATCCGGCCTAAAATCTCGTTCGTGTTCGGAGACCAGCCTTCGGTCAGTGAGTTCTTTCTAGAACGAACACTTGCCCTGGAATACCTGGTACCCAACCCGATCTACCCGCATTTCTCCTGGACTGGTGTTGCCGTAATGAATCCCAACGACGAGGCAATCAACATCTCCTTCAATGCCTACCGGGGCAGCACTCAGGTTGGCGGTAACCTGCAGAACATCCCCGCTCGAAGTAAGTACGTCAAGCTGTCAACCGAGATCTCGGAGGGACTTAACTACACAGATTTCGATCAAATTAGAATTTTCTCGGCTGAAAAAAGCTTTCCCCCTCCTATTACGATTACAGGGAACAGCAGGCAGGACCGGCACCTCTTCTTTAATGCCGTACCGACTGGAGTGGACACTCCCAGCTGTATCGGATACACATTTACAACCGACAGTATTGTCGGAGAACTCCTCTACATTCCCCCAGGAACCTTCAACCAGGGCGCACCTGAAGACGAACCCTGCCACCAGGATGACGAAACCCTTTTTTCACACACTTGAACTCGCGCTTTCCTGGTCATGGCAACCGAAGTGAGCCGGAAGATGTGGTCCTCTCTAAAGGACTTTCAGGCTGACCTGCCGTCTGATCCTTCAGATCCCGCGTTAAGCCCGGGAGAAAACCATCCGGTCCAGTACCTGAACTGGTTTGAAGCGGTGTTGTTCGCAAACCTGCTATCAGCTGCCCAGACCTTGACACCCGCCTACTACACCGATTCTTCCCTTTCGCAGCCCATCAATGCTTCCAATTATGAAGCCGGAGACTACTTCTGCGACTTTAGTGCTGAAGGATATCGCTTGCCAACCAGCGGTGAATGGGAGTATTTCACCCGGGCCGGAACCACCACCACTTTCTCGATCGAGGAACCAAATTACACGTCTGATCTCTGCTCTGGTGGGGACTGTCTTCCCGGCACACTCCCAAACCTGGAAACCGTCGCCTGGTTCTGCGCCAACAAATATGACATTTCCGGAAACGATTCCACCAAGCCGGTAGGCCTCAAAGCTCCCAATCCGTGGGGTCTTCATGACGTACATGGGAATGTCTACGAGTGGTGCTGGGACTGGGTCAGCCAGATTACGGACGAAAGTAAAACGGACTACAGCGGTCCTGAAACCGGAGAAAACCGGATGGTGCGAGGAGCTTCCTATAAGCAAAGACCTCTCGCTCTGCGTTCGGCAAATATCCGGGGGTTCCTTCCGGCAATAAGGAAGAACAACCTGGGACTCAGGCTGGTTCGTACCCTTCACTAACCCGGGTTTCTCATGAGTTATCGAAGCGAGGCGGGCGCTCCCAGAGATTCAAGTGGCGGAGGATCTTGCGGATGACAGCCCACTCCTCAATGAAGGCGATGATCTCCATAGGGCCCCTCCGCAGCGGGGACACACCAGCGGGTCCACCTCGTAGATCTTCTTCAGCAGCCGGGCCCGGTTGCGCCGGCGCCGGCGGGCAAAGCCGTTGCGATAGATCCGACAGTCGAGAAACCGTTCGACCGTTTTCTCCGCTACCTGGCGCAGTGGACCGTACTCCTTTTCGTAGCAGTAGGGATAAGTTTCCTTGAATTCCGGCCAGTAACTTTTCAGACACTGGTAGAAGGCGGTGTTTTCGGGATGCCGTTGTCGGTAAATACCCTGCAGAGCCATGCTCCACCAACACCGTCTGAGGTTGACCGAAATGCGAAATGCTATTGAGACCTGTAGCCGATGCGGGGCGCGCGGTTAGGGTCATTGCGTGTATTGAAGATCAACACGTGATCGACAAGATACTGACGCACTTGCGCAAGAAGGAGCAGGACACCCCCGATCCTGCCCCTCCTGATACCCCCAACCCGAGCGCCTCCAGGCCCACTCAAGTCGAACCCGATTACATCGAGGCCATTCAGCAAGACCTGCTGGAAAGGCTGCGCCTGCTCTTCCCCCTGGGTCAGGAGGGCCGTTGGGAAAGGAGGTCGGAAAGAACGTCGGAAAGAACCACTGGCGGCATACTTTCGGAATATTAACCTGGGTCGCTCTTGTGTGAGCACAAGAATGTTGAATGGACAGGGTTCGACTATCGTACTGCGTCTAGCAGATTGGGGTTGGACATATCGGGCAATATAAGATCGGGAACCGGTTCACCCAGTTCTCGTGCTCCAAACCGGATCGAGGCAAGGCAATAGGGCAGGTAGACCTCGCTCAATTCTTGGGCTAAGAAGGTTCTGTGGATATGCTTCAAGCACAAGAACAGATCGTCTTTGCCAAACGAACTTTGACAGCACTCCCAAGGAGTTCCCTTATCGTTTTCCCTTCGATGGCTGCCAAGGCAAGTTCCCAATCCCGTTCGTCGGCCCTGAGTTGGGCCAAGATACTGATTGTGGTTCTTTCAACTCGATGACGGTGTACTAGGCAGGAGCCTCCGCCTCGGTGAGCAGTACGATTTCCCGGAAACGGAAAAGATTATCGGCAGTCAGAGCAATTAACCCCTCTCGAGATCCTTTATAGAAGACAGGCCAGACACTGGATATGTCTATCTTCAGGACGCTATGGACCTTATGTAAAGAGCCGACGCTGGGACGCGACACGCCGTTCTCAATCGAACTATAAGTACTTCGCGGCATACCTGCACTGGAAGCAATATACGCGGCTGTCAGAGCCCTTTTCCGCCTAATCGCTTTTAATCTCCAGCGAATATAGTCGAATAGCCGATCCTCATCCATCGTCCGCCGTACGGAACAAGATACCACCGTTGGAAGACAGCGGTAAAACCCCAAATTGTCCCATACGAATTTGATCCTGACGCCTGGCGGAAAGGAGAGGGCCCTCAACTGAAGCGGGCCGTGGGCTTACCCATGCCGCTCCTTGAGAGCCAACCGTTACCCCTATCCTTAACCAGAACCGTTACGGATTTCTTGAACCTGTATCGAACCTGGCGAAGATGACTCCAGCGAGCACTGTGGTCGCCGTCCCAACCAGGGCGTACCAGGTCCAGGCGAGGGGCGTCAGCAGGGCGATGCCCACCATTACTGCGATTCCACAGATCATGGCAGCCAAACCTCCTTTAGGGCCGGGAGCTGACCGAAGCCTTCCCAGCAGGAAGATTCCCAGGACGCTGCCCATGGTGAGACTCGCGATTGTCAAACCAACCTCCAGAACCTCACCCCAGTCTCTGGCCAGGAACGAGACAAGAATCAAAACCACTCCCCATCCGAGCGTAAAGATCCGTGAAATTTTGAAATAGTGCGCTTCAGACGCTTCGGGCACGAGCCAGGAACGGTAGAAATCGTTCATAGAAGAGGATGACAGTGAATTCAGTGAACTGCTCAAGGTTGACATTGCAGCAGCGAAGACGGCAGCGATAATCAGTCCGGAAACACCGCTTGGCATCTCTTCGACAATGAATAGTGGGAAGATCCTGTTTACGTGTTCGAGGTCGTGGTCAAGCGGGAAGTGCTGGTAGAAGGCGAAGAGCATAACGCCTATCACCAGGAAAACGAGAAACTGAACAATCACAACCAGGCCGCTGGCAATAAGGGCGAGTTGGCTCTTCGACCGGCTACCGCAGGCACGGTAGCGCTGGACCATCATCTGATCGGTGCCATGTGTTGCGAAGGTTAGGAAAGCGCCACCAACAAGCCCGGCAAGGAGTGTATACGGATCGGTCAGGTCAAAGGTGGGATTCCAGAGGGCAAACTTCCCATTAGCCTCCGCGATGGCAACGATTCCCGACCAGCCGTCTGGAATGCGCTGCGGGATCAGGTAAAGGGCCACGAGAGCCCCGATCAGGTACACAAAGAGCTGAATCACGTCATTCCAGACGACGGCCGTCATGCCTCCGTAAAACGTGTAGATGATCGTCACGATTCCAATGATGAAAATCGTCCAAAGGTCGTTGTCCATCCCCAGCACAACCGATAAGACCAGAGCCGTGGCAAAGAGGCGAACACCGTCTGCTAGAGCTCGAGTCACTTGGAACACCGCAGCCGAAAACCGACGTACGTGAACACCGAACTTCGAAGTCAGGATCTCGTAAGCGGTTTGGATGTCACCCTTGAAATAACCGGGAATCAAAACAAAGCTGACCAGAAACTTGCCGATAAGATACCCGAATGCCAGCTGGAGGAAATTTAGATTTCCGGTATAGGCGATTGCCGGAACCCCGATGAAAGTTAGCGTACTCGTCTCGGTAGCGACGATCGAAAAGCCGATTGCCCACCACGGCATCCGTTTCCCGCCGAGAAAGTAGTCACTGGTTGAAGTCTGACCTCGACCCAGGAGGGTTCCCAGGACTGCCGTCGCAATCAGGTACAGGGTAAGAATTGCATAGTCGAGTGGAGTAAACGCCACGACGTCAGATCTTAACCTGCATCTCCGGCATTTGTAAGATCTAAACCCCTCAACCCAGAGAATTCAAACCACCAAGGACACTAAGGAACTGAGGCTCCAACTCCCCTAGGGCTGCCGCTTTTCTTTGGGGAACCTGGAGGCACAACTGACCAAAGCGGAAGCTAAGGCTTCCGCAGTCCAAGGTTAGAGGAGTCAAGATGCTCCGGGTCGACTCGAGTCAGACGATAATACGCGGAACGGATGGAATCGCTCGACGTGAATAGGAAATCATCCGCGACGTAGCCGGACGAAAGGTAGTGGCACAGGGCTTTGCGGAGTATTTCCCGCCAGGCTTTCGCCAGACCATTGTCCAGCAAACTAAGCTGGTGGAAATCGATCGGGATTTCGACGAGCAGGTGCCTACTCGAGTGATTCAACTCCAGTCCAACCGGGATTCTAACCGCGGAGGCATCTCCAACGCGAGGTTGCGAAATAATGGCAAATTCCCACTCCTCGCCGATTTCGGTGGGAGCTTCGGACTGAAGGCGCCGGTGAACTCTTTCGGAGTCGATATGCCAGTCCGCCCAAAGCCGGTCCGATGTCTGTCCCAGGCTGAGCAAGCTCTTCATTTCTCCGTAATAATCCTGGAAGTAATGCCGAGTAACCGCTCCGAGTTTGTGGAGGTTGAAATAGGCGTTAGTCACCCTGAGGGGATCGTAAGTCCAGCCTATGCGAACCAGGCCTTCGTCCAGGGCATAGTGTCTCTGGTGATGTTTCAGTTGAACACCGAGTCCCTGGGCCCGGTATTCCGGGACGACGCCGAGAAGTTGGCTGTGCAGATAAAGTTGACGTGTGTGAGGGAGTCGGCCCAGCCAGGCGAGCGTAAAACCGGCCGGTTCGTTGCCAACAAGAGCCATTGAAACGAGTCCCCCGCTCGAAGAAATCGCCAGGAGGGCCCGGGCAGGGTAAGGGTAGTCGGCACCGTGAGAGCCATAACCCCAGATCTGCTTCTGGAGTTCGACTACCAGGTGCATCTCCTCAATTGAGTCCAGTTTCTTCACTGAAACAGCACTCTGTTCGCCCGGCGGTCCGTCAAACATCTTGAAGGAATTCTGCGGGTAATCATGTGTTGACTGCAAGCCGGTTCTTCAATTGAGGCTCGACTCCTTGATTTCGTCGTAGCGTCAATGAAGAATAGAAGTATGGATCTGGCCGAACGAATGTTGCGTTTGGGAACCGAGACAGCTTTTGAGGTCCTAGCCGCTGCCAAGGCGCGCGAAGCGCTGGGACACCGGGTAATCCATCTCGAGATTGGTGAACCGGATGTTGATACACCGCAAAACATTGTTGACGCCGCGATTCGAGCCCTGCAGGGAGGTTGGCACCACTACACTCCCGCAGTTGGGGTTCTCGAGTTGCGTGAAGCGGTTGCGGCTGAAGTAGCCCGTACCAGAGGGATTTCGGTCCATCCGGACGAAGTGGTGATCACACCTGGAGGTAAGCCGATTATCTTCTTCTCACTTCTGAGTCTGGCCGGTTCAGGGGATGAGGTGATATATCCGAATCCCGGCTTCCCGATTTACGAGTCGATGATCGAATTCGTCGGGGCCAAGCCGGTCCCCGTCGCTCTCAGGGAGGAACTCGATTTTCGACTCGATGTGGCTGAACTCATCGAAAAGATCTCGGACAGTACACGCCTGATCATCTTGAACTCTCCTAACAACCCCACCGGATCAGTCCTGACTCGCCAGGATTTGCAGACGTTGGCCGAAGCGGCCTGCGATCTCGACCTCTTCATTCTCTCCGACGAAATCTACAGCAGGATCCTGTACGAAGGTGAACACATCAGCATTGCTTCGTTTCCCGGCATGAAGGACAAGACAATCATTCTTGACGGGTTCTCGAAGACCTATGCCATGACCGGATGGCGATTGGGCTACGGAGTGATGACAGCCTCGCTGGCTCAGCAGTTGGGCAAACTGATGATCAACTCTAATTCCTGCACTGCTGCCTTCACCCAGATGGCCGGAATTGAAGCCCTGCAAGGTGACCAGGGTCCATCCGAGGAGATGGTGAACGTCTTTCGGCGCAGACGGGACAGAGTGGTTGAGCTGCTGAACAGAATCGAGGGCGTGACGTGTCGTACTCCTAAAGGTGCTTTCTATGCCTTCCCAAACGTCAAAGCGTTTGGCCGGCCGGCGCTTGAACTTCAGCGGCAATTGCTCGATACAGCCGACGTAGCCGTACTTTCAGGAACGGCATTCGGGCGATATGGAGAAGGCTATATCAGGCTGTCTTACGCTAATTCCCTTGAACAGCTGGAGGAGGGAATTGAGCGTATTGCGGAAGTATTCAACAGGCTTGGTGGTCTTTGACACCGGGATTCCGGTAGAAGAAAACGAACGCTACCCCTACACAATTTACGGAGCAATCTGAGCGATGAACACATTCCGAATATTCTCAACCTGCAACATTGGAGAAGAGGCCCTGGAAAGGTTGACAAAACGGGGATACCAACTGGAGGTTTACAATGAGATCGATCCGCCTCCAAAAGCGCTTATCCTGGAAAAGGTTCGCTCCGGCATTGATGGGTTGATCACCACGCTTCGAGATGCCATTGACGAAGAGGTCTTTAACGCCGGAATCGGTTCACTGAAGGTAGTCGCCCAAGATGCTGTTGGCTTTGACAACATAGATCGGGAAGCAGCCAATCAGTGCAAGATCCCCTTCACAAACACCGCTGAAGTGCTCACCGATGCGACGGCCGAATTCGCACTTTTCATGCTTGGATGTGTCTCGAGAAAACTCTATTCCTCCGAGTTAATAGTCAGGAATCGTGTTTGGAAAACATGGCACCCTTTTTCTCCGATCCTGGGAGACGAAGTGACCGGAAAAACAGTGGGTGTTGTTGGAACAGGAAGGATCGGCAAAGCTTTTGCGGCCAAGTGCCTGGGACTCGAGGTCGATCTGCTTTGCGCCGACCCGTTTCCTGATGAAGCTTTCGTCAAAGATTTCCAGAAACTGCTCGATCTGCGATTCGAACTCGGACTCTCAAAGAAGGGAAACACGATCCGCTACACCACAATTGAGAATCTCCTGGGCTCGGCCGACTACGTGAGCCTCCACGTTCCACTCAGCGACGAAACCTACCACCTGATTGAAGAACATGCGCTGCACAAGATGAAGAAGACCGCCTACTTGATCAACTCATCGAGAGGTCCCATTGTTGATGAGGATGCGCTCCATGCCGCAGTAAAGCAGGGACAGATTGCGGGTGCCGCGCTCGATGTATTTGAAACCGAACCTCTTCCTGAAGACTCGCCTCTCCGAGATTCGGAGATCGTTGAACGAGTTCGACTCTTCCACCATTTCGCCAGTGGAACCAGGGAAACGAGGCTTTCTCCCGATCCTGAGATTGGGATGGCGGGACGCTGCGTACAGGGTTTGATTGACGTATTGGAAGGCAATTACGGGGGAAATCCAAATAACATGCCTTTCGTTGTCAACAAAGAAGCTTTCGAGTAGTGGGTACCCGAAGTTTGGAGCCTACCGTTCTTAGCCATCCTGACCCGGGGGCTCTCAAGGGTCTGTTCCTCAAACCGCAACTCCAGCCTAAGTTCGAATTTTGCTGCTGGGTGACCATTTCCGTTTGGGCAACACGCCCTCAAACTCACCAGTTGTCTTCTTCGGCGCCTCCGATACCTTCAACCGTTCGAACCTGAACCGCTCGAATCAAGTCTGTCTTAGAGATCAGTCCTATCAAGCCGCCAAAGTGGTCGATGACAACGAGCCGGCCCGCTTTGCTGCGACCGATGCGTTGAAATGCTTCAAAAGCACTCTCATGCTCACCGATGCGCTCCACGTCCTGTGTCATGATCTCGCCTACGGTTGTCTCGGCTTCACGCCGGCCGGAGGCCTTCATCTGTCGGATGTCCTGCAGAGTGACAAAACCGACGAGTTTTGACGCTCCATCGAGAACAGGAAAGGAAAGGTGTCGTTCGCGAAACATACGCTGGACCAGGTCACTGACCCTGGTTTCACTCGAAACCGTAACAACCTCACGAGTCATGAGATCATCGACCTCAATTCCCTTGAGCATCGTCGAGACGGTTGCGTATTCAGATTCACCTGTGACCGCAATGTAGATGAAGAAAGCGATCAGGATCATCCAGAGATTCAAGAAGATAACGCCTATGAATCCGAGGAGCAGAGCCAGGAACTTGCTGGTGGCGGCCGCAATCTGTGTCGCCCTGAGGTAAGGAATTCGAAGGGCCAGAACGGAACGGAAAACACGCCCGCCATCCAGGGGAAGAGCGGGGAGCAGATTGAAGATTGCGAGAATAATGTTCATGTGCATGACGTAAGCCAGCACGAAGCGAGTCCCGGAGAAAGACACGGGCGTCAAGTGGAGCAACAGCCAGGCAGTGAATCCAACCATCAGGCTGGTTATAGGCCCTGCAATTGCCATGATGGCTTCCGTCCCTCTTTTTCGGGGGATCATTTCGAATTGAGCCATTCCACCCAGGATCCAAAGCGTGATGCTTCTGATTCTGAGGTTGAAATGGCGTCCCACAACAGAGTGTCCCAGTTCATGGGCTAGAACACTGGCAAATAGAGAGATAGCCGCGAAAAGGCCCAAGAGGTAAGGACGTATCCCTTGCGTCAGGCTTTCGGAGTCGGCTCCGAGGCCCAGAACTTCAGCGAAGCGATCCATCTGAGTCCCGATAAGCCAGGCCAGCAACGGCAGTGCCAGGAGAAACGTCAGGTCCAGGTGAATTGGTATCCCGAGTAGTCTGAACGGTAGTTTGTAGACTGTCTGAACCATAGCTTCTTACTGCTATTCCGGCGCTATCTCGAAGCGGATGGTAACGCTGGCCCGCACCGCAAGCTGTCCGGGAAGCACGGCAGTCTCAGCTTGCATCCCTTCAGCTGCCATCATCCGAAGGTTTCGCTGCTCGATGGGGCGCCCCGGGGATCCTCCCTCGAGAATCTCGACGATTCGTGCGACTTGCGTACCTGATGCAGTCGCCAGGACTTCGGCTTTGGCGGAGGCATCTTGAACCGCCTTCTTGAGTGCCAATTGCCTGAACGGGGCTTCGTCACTGAGCTCATAACGGACCCCACGAAGCTGATTGGCACCGGCTTCCAGGGCCAGATCGATCACCGTTCCCACCTGGCTGAGATCCGAGACTCGAACCGATAAAGAGTAGCCGGCCTCATAAGCAACAATCTCACGAGTGGCAGGGTTCTGCCGAGAGCCAGAACTGTACACGGGGTGCAGCTGAACCCTGGATGTCTGGATGCTTTTCCGATCGATTCCCAAATCTGAAAGGGCCGAGACAATCAGCTGAACAGTCTGATTGACCTCATCTTGTGCCACCCGTGCTGTCTGCGCACGCTTTGTGACACCCAGCTCGACAGCAGCCCGATCCGGGTCTGCAAGGACCTTGCCATGCCCGACCACGACCAATTCTGCTCTCTCAGTTTCAGCTTCACTCTGGGCGAAGAGATGAATTGAGAATGCTACCGACAATGCGATAACCAGTAAGGAGAAGATACGGACTCTCATTTTAGCCACCTTTCTACCTGAAATCCGACCTTTATGAACAAAGTATATAACGTCTTCCGTTGCCTTTACTCTTTCCCTGCCAGGGCGGGAACCTGATGCTGGTCGAGAGCTTCTACTGAGAGTTCGGCTTGGGGCTTGGCGAGATTAACCACCAAATCACAAAAGCACTAAGAATTCCTTGTGATTTAGTGACTTAGTGGTTAATCTCGGGTTAATCTTGCCAAGCCCCAGGCCGCAATCATTCGTCGGCTTCATTGTTGCGCTCAGCCTCCGCCCGCTTTCTTACACGGATTTCGCGAATCTCACGGAGTCTCTCACCGAGGCGTTTCTCGAAATTCTGGTTGGTCGGCTGATAGTAGCTACGGTCTTCGAGATTGGGTGGCAGGCAGGACATGTCGGCAATTCGATCTGCTTCGGAATGAGCGCATTTGTAGCCTTCCGAATAGCCGAATTCCTTCATGAGGGTTGTCGGAGCATTTCGAATATGTAGTGGAACCGGTTCGTTTCTGGTATTCTCAACATCTTCGCGAACTCGGCTGTAAGCCTGATAGACGGCATTCGATTTGGGCGCAAGTGAGAGATAGATAGCGACCTGTGCGAGAGCCAGTTTCCCTTCAGGTAACCCGATGAAATGAAAGGCCCGCATGGCATCCATGGCGTAACCGAGAGCATGGGGGTCAGCCAAACCGACATCCTCTGATGCGAACCGCACCATGCGCCGCGCAACGTAGAGTGGGTCCTCACCCGCCTCGAGCATCCGTGCCATCCAATACAGCGCAGCATCGGCATCGCTATTGCGCATCGATTTGTGGAAAGCCGAGATCAGATTGAAGTGTTCTTCACCTGATTTGTCGTAAAGGAGAGCCTTTTTTTGGACAGATTCTTCCACGACGGCGAGTGTGATCGTAGGGTGTTCAGACTCGAGGCGTCTTGCCAGACGGGCGGCGACCTCCAGCGTATTCAGCGCCGAGCGTGCATCTCCGTTTGCGAAGAGAGCGATCTGCTCCAGAGCCTTGTCTTCAACCGACAGGCTCCATGAACCGAGACCGCGTTCCCGATTCGTCAGGGCCACCTGCAGAATCTGCTGAATCTGTTCATCATTCAAGGGATGCAGCACCAGAACGCGGCTTCTGGAGAGCAGGGGAGCAATAACTTCAAACGAGGGGTTCTCAGTGGTTGCTCCAATCAGGGTAAGAGTCCCATCTTCGACGTGTGGGAGAAAGGCATCTTGCTGAGCTTTGTTGAAACGGTGAATTTCATCTACGAATAGAATCGTCCTTCGACGAAAGGCGCTTCGCTGGTAACCGGCCTCTTTGATCACCTGCTTCACCTCTTTTACTCCCGAGAGTACAGCGCTGATCGCTACAAAATGGGAATCGGACTCTTCAGCTATGATGTGTGCAATCGTCGTCTTTCCAACGCCGGGTGGCCCCCAGAAGATCATCGATGGGATCTCGTCTGAATGCACCGCCTCTCTAAGAAACTTGCCCTGAGACAGAAGGTGGTCCTGTCCCAGTACGTCACTCAGCGTCCTGGGCCGCATTCGATCGGCCAGAGGTTTTGCTGGGTCGGACGCGGCCATTCTGTTTTCGCCGGCCCCAAACAGAACTCTATCCATCCTCGCGTACCCCCCGATAGACCTCATACATCAGGAGCGATCCCGAAACTGAGACATTCAAACTGTCCACACTGGAACTCATCGGAATTCGTAGGCGCCGCCAGGGTTCTTCAACCTCTGCCGGATCCACTCCTTCTCCCTCATTGCCGACCATGAAAGCTAAGGGTGGCTTGAACTTGCAACTGAACAGGACGTCACCTTGTCGTGGATCTGCCACCCAGAATTGGTAACCACGGCGCTGAAGATCGCCGGCTTCAATCTTTTCCAGAAAGGGTGTCTTGAAAAGATAACCGGCCGAGGCGCGGACCACCTTGTCGTTGAAGCACGAGACCGTATCAATCGACGTAGCAATACTGAAGATGCCGGTCGCCGCTGCGGTTCGCATCAGAACTCCCAGGTTTCCAGGATCCTGGAGACGGTTCAAAAAAAGTACATAGGGTGTCAATTCCTTCCAGGACCATTTCGGCTTGTCGAAGAAAGCGAGTAGCCCTTGCGGGGAACGCGTACGCGAAAGGGCCCGAAACATCTGCCTGGTAAGTCGAATCACGTTCCTGGAACGCTTCGTGAGTACTGCGTTCCCAGAGTCAGTTCCTTCATCAATCAGGAGTAGCTCAATCTTCCTTTCTTCAGACAATTCTGAAATCTGTTTTCGGCCCTCGACTGCAATCCAGGGGCAGTCGTTGCACTCTGGGCAGTGGAGATACCTGCGCCAGCGTTTGTAGCTTGGATTCGACGTACTCTTGATCTGTTTGACTGGGACCACTGACACGTGAGTTATTCTATAGCTTTAGGTTATGTGGGTCGATGCTTACGGTTCGGAGTATACGGTGATTGAGCGCGCTGCCGAGGTGGTTCGGGAAGGGGGCGTGATCTTGTATCCGTCCGATACGATTTACGGCCTCGGCTGCGACCCATTCTGTAAGTCGGCGGTTAGACGCATTTTCGAGATTAAGAAAAGGCCGGGCGAAAAAGGACTGCTGGTGCTGGTTCCCAGCTCGGACTGGCTAGAACGATTGGCTCGGGGTGTGGATTCGGATCTCCTCAAAGTCTGTGAACGGTTCTGGCCCGGACCCCTGACAATTGTGCTGAAGGCAAGACGGGAACTAAGCCGGGAACTGACCGGGAGAGAGGGGAAGATTGGGATTCGGTGGCCGGCCAACCCGTTTCTGCAGGAATGGATGGAGAGGATTCCAGGCCCCATAGTCTCGACGAGTGCCAACCTCTCTGGAGGAGAAGTTATCACTTCAGCCAGCGAGTTACAGGAGCTCTTCGGGTCCGAAGTCGATCTGTTTGTGCAGTCAGAAGAGCCCGTAAGAGGAACGCCCTCAACGGTCGTCGATTTCACCTGCACCCCGCCCGAAATCTTGCGCCAGGGCCCATTGGGTCAGGAGGTGGAGAGATATCTTGCGGGCAACTTTCGTTCGCGTGAATAGGGCAAGAGTGCCAGGGAGGCAAATAGAATGCGAGGACTCAAAGGAAAAGGTGTTGTAGTAACAGGAGGGGCAAGCGGGATCGGCAGGGCAACTGTTGAACGTTTCCTTGAAGAGGATTGTGTGGTTGCAGTCATAGACAATGATGGGGACGGCTGCAGGAAGTTGAAGGACGACTACCCTGCATTGAAGTCGGAGATTGTGGCAGATGTATCCGATGCCGCTGCTGTTCTCGCAGCTTTCAGAACACTTGATAGCATGATGGGGAAGCCGGATGTAGTAATCAACAACGCCGGGATTAGCATCCGTCACCCCTTCCTGGAGATCACCACCGAAGAGTGGCTTAAGGTAGTGAATGTCAACTTGAATGGGGTGTTTTTCGTTGCGCGTGAAGCCGCCCGTCGCATGGCTGAAGGTGACGGAGGGGTGATCATCAACATGGGTTCCACCAATGGGCTTGTCGGGCAGCCCTATTACGCTGATTACAATGCTTCGAAGGCAGGCGTCATCGAGTTAACTCGGTCGATGGCATTGGAACTGGCACCCCGGATTCGAGTCAATGCAGTTTGCCCCGGTTACGTCCTGACTCCCATGCAAAAGGCCGAATACTCACCGGACATGATTGATGCGGTCAACGCAAAGATTCCGCTGGGGCGACACGCTGCTCCGGCGGAAGTGGCCGCTTTGTTTGCATTCCTTGCGTCTGAGGAAGCCGCGTATATCACGGGCCAGACGGTTGTGATCGATGGTGGTGAAACCGCCGGCGGCCTCGCGAGCCGGTAAGTGGGTTTCTGGTGCCGTAGACAGCTTTGCAGCCCTACTCCTTAGCGAACTCGGCGGGCTTTGCGTGAAATTAATTCAAGTCACGCCAAGACGCAAAGAGCGCAAAGGGAGGGGCAGGTTCCTGGTACCGTATGGCTCAGGCAGACCCAGGCACCCAAAACCAGGCTCGAGGTTTCAAGCCCCAAGTCTCAAGCCTCAGGTCTCAAGCCGCCTTTCCCCCGGGCGACGTCCAGTGAAAACTGTTGTTTCGGGCTTCTCACGTGGACCCCTTTTTCGACGGCGATCAACTCTGCCGCCACGCTGACGGCAATCTCCTCTGGAGTTTCCGATCCGATGTCTAAGCCTATCGGGGCGTACAGTTTCTCAAACAGGTCTGCCGAGAAACCCTTTTCCAGCAGGGCCTCGACAATAAGCTTAATCTTGCGTCTGCTTCCTACCAGGCCGACGTAACGTGCCTCTGTCTTGATTGCGGCCTCCGTGGCCGCCTGATCGTGTTTATGGCCCCGGGTAACCACCAGGATGTAACAGTTTTCATCAACGCTCAAGTTCTCAAACGCTTCAGAAAACTCACTAAGAAAGACTTCATCGACATCTGGGAAGCGGTCCCGGTTGGCGAAGGATTCCCTGTCATCGACAACAACAACTTTGAAGGCAATCCTCTGTGCGATATCGGCCACAGCTTTTCCCAAATGACCTGCACCCAGGATGATCAGTTTCGGATCACTCATGATCGGTTCTACGAATACCTCCACCGTTCCACCACAGACGAGCCCTTCATCTTCGGCATTATCTTCATTGAGCTCAAACTTAGCCAACTTCGCCCTGCGGGTCCGAATGACTTCTTTGGCCAGGCCCCAGACTTCTGCTTCCAAGCAACCGCCTCCAACCGATCCGATTGTCGAACCATCGTCGAGGACCAGCATCTTGGCACAGTCCTTTCTCGGCGCACTCCCAACCCGTCTCACAATCGTTGCCAGAGCGGCCTGTCGTCCTTCACGCCGGAGGCGTACTATTTCATCGAAGATGCTCACGGGGTCCATTGTTGAACGGCTGAGTCGAAAATTCAAGGCATTCAAGGGATTTCCGGGGCCGTTCCAGAAGCGATTTTGACGAGAGGCGGTCAGTCGCCAAAGTACTCACGAGTGAGTTTGGACACAAGACCCGAAAGGAACAGCAGTCCAATCAGATTGGGGATGGCCATTAGTCCGTTCAGCAGAGTACCCAGGGCCCAAACCAGCGGAACCGAAACCATGGAACCAAGCATGATCAGGGCCGTAAACAGGATCCGATAGGGGACGATCGTCTTGGCTCCAAACATATACTCGACACATTTTTCACCGTAGTAGCACCAGCCGATCAGAGTCGAGAAACCAAATAGAAATGAGCAGAGCGCCACAATCAGGCTTGCGTAAGGTATCGAGGTGCTGAGGGCTGCCGCCGTCAAGTCGCCACTAGCAGCCCGGTAGGTCGGATCCGTCCACATGCCGGATGAAAGGATGATGAAGGCAGTCATCGAGCAGACTACGATCGTATCGACAAATACTTCGAAAATTCCAACCACTCCCTGTTCAGCGGGATGATCCACCTTGGCAATGCCGTGTGCAATAGGAGCACTGCCCATCCCAGCCTCGTTTGAAAGGACACCTCTGCTGATTCCAGCGGCGATCGCGGTCGAAACACTTGCGCCGACAAAACCACCGACCGCCGCGGATGGCGAGAACGCATGCTTGAAAATCAGCGCGAAGACACTGGGAGTCGATTCGTAGTTCAGTAAAACATAGGCGATGCCGGCAAACAGGTAGATCACCAGCATCGTGGGAACGAGTGTTTCCGCGACCGAAGCGATGCGTCGGATTCCACCGAGCAGAACCAGCCCTACCATGACCGTAATCCCAAGACCCGGTAACCAGAGGGGGACGTCAACACTGAGAACCGTCTTGGCGGCCTCGACAAAAGTCCGTGCGATCGTATTCGACTGGGCCATGTTGCCTGTGCCGAAAAGTGCTGTCGCAGCACCAAAGAAACAGAACATGTAAGCGAGTATCTTACCGACTCGTTTCCAAGGCAGTCCCTTGCTGATGTAGTACATCGGACCGCTGGCCAACTCGCCCCTTTCCGTCCGGACTCTGAAGTGGACTCCGAGAACAGCCTCCGCATACTTGGTAGCCATTCCCACTGAGGCACAGACCCACATCCAGAAGATCGCTCCTGGGCCACCTACCAGAATGGCCGTCGCGACTCCTCCAATGTTTCCATTGCCAACGGTTGAAGCGAGGGCCGTGGAAAGTGCCTGAAACGGTGTTATCGTTCCCTCTCCCGAAAAGTCCTTTTTGAACGCACCTTTACTGACAAACCTCAGCGCAGTACCAAACCGTCTGATCTGGATCAATCCGGTTTTGATTGAAAGCCAACCCCCAACTGCCACCAGAATGATCGGCAATCCGAACGGCTGATAAAGCAAACCGTACAGGTCGTTGACGACTTGAGTCAGCTTGTCCACAAACGATACGTCCATGTAGAAGTCCCCTACATCAGAATTGAGATAATCGGCGGGAAGGATACACGATCGGCTTCAAGGGAGCAAGAAGCCAGGGAAATGTGTCTCCCTCGTTGAACACGGGTATCAGGATCGAAAGATCAACCATCCCGGGATGACGATTCTGGGTGATGGAACTCATCCGGAAAGGGGCCCAATCCAGCGTTTTCCCTCATTCAGTGCAATCGCCGTCTGCACAACAAAAAGCTGGATCGCAGAGCCGGAAAGAGACAACTATGGATAATTGCAGACAATCCAGGCTACATCGTTCAGAAAAGTCCCTTTTGCACGTCCTCGAAAGATCCGTCAGGAACCGTCGACGAACGTTTGCTTCCGGTAAGATTCAGCTGCTTCCTCTCCAGCCGCTTCAGGATCTCACGAGCTCGTTCAATGACGGGGTAGGGAACTCCTGCCAGGCGAGCAACCTCAATTCCGTAGCTCTTGTTCGCCACTCCCGGCATCACCCGGTGAAAAAAGATGATCTTCTTGCCACTTTCTCTCACAGTGACACAGTAATTCTGCACCCCATCGTAAATCTCTTCGAGCTTGGTCAATTCCTGATAGTGCGTTGCAAACAGCGTTCGAGCTTTTTTCGAATCCTCTTTCAGCAAGTACTCGGCGACCGACCAGGCAATCGAAAGCCCGTCAAAAGTCGCGGTTCCGCGCCCCACTTCGTCCAGCAAGACCAGGCTCGCGGGTGTAGCGGTATTCAAGATACGAGCCGTCTCTACCATTTCGACCATGAACGTCGACTGGCCGCGGGCCAGATTGTCGCTGGCGCCAACTCGCGTATAGATTCGATCAACGAGGCCGATCTCCGCTTCATCCGCAGGGACAAAAGATCCTGCCTGTGCCAGGACAACGATCAATGCATTCTGGCGCAGATAGGTCGACTTCCCACCCATGTTCGGTCCTGTCAGGATCATCATCTGATGACTTGCTGCGTCGCACTCGAGATCATTGGGAATGAATGGTTCGTCAGACTGAAGTTCGAGTACCGGGTGCCTCCCGCGTACGATTTTCAAGTTCAGTGACCTGGTCAGACGCGGGCGTACATAGTGATGTCGTTGAGCTACTTCTGCAAATGTCAACAGGACATCCAGGCAAGCTACCAGACGGGCGATTCGTTGAATTCGTTGAGCCTCCCTTGCGACAGTGGAACGAACTCCAATGAACAGTTCTTTTTCGAGTTCAACAATACTTTCTTCAGCCCCGAGTACCTTCTCTTCATACTCCTTCAATTCGGGAGTAATGTAGCGTTCGGAACCCGCCAGAGTCTGCTTGCGCATGTAATGCTCGGGGACCGAATCGAGATGGGTCTTCGTCACTTCGATGAAGTAACCAAAAACCCTGTTGTACTTGACTTTCATCGAGTGGATCCCAGTCGCCTTCCGTTCTTTTGCTTCGAGTTGCGCAATGTAGGACTTCCCCGAAGTGGAAATCTCTCGCAATTTGTCCAGGTCCGCATTGAATCCTTTGCGGATAATCCTGCCGTCGGTCAGGACAACCGGGGGATCATCGTTAATTGAGCTATCCAAAAGCTCGAGCACGTCAGAGAGAAGATCCGTTCCGAGACGCAGCAATGGACTCTTGTATTCTTCCAACTCGCCTGCAAGGTCGGGGAGCAGGCGAATCGATTCCCTGAGCGAAAGCAGGTCCCGCGGGTTTGCGGTTTCCATCGTAACCCGGCTCAACAACCGTTCGACGTCGTACATTGCGTCGAGAATCTTGCCCAGCCGATTCATCTTCACTACAGAACCAATCAGCTCTTCAACAGCATCGAGGCGTTGGTCAATCTCGACCAGGTCCAGACTTGGCCGCAGGATCCACCGCCTCAAGAGTCTTGCACCCATCCCGGTTCTGCTGTAATCAACTGTTGACAAGAGAGTCCACTTTCGGTTTCCATCCACTCCCTGGACAAGCTCGAGGTTACGTACGGTGGCTTCATCCATCCGCAGGAATCGTGACTGCTCAACCAGGTTCAAGCCTGTAATGTGGTCAAGTTCAGTCTTCTGGGTTTGCTTCACGTAATTCAAGAGGCCACCGGCAGCGGCTAAAGCATTGCTGTACCCATTCACTCCGAATCCTTCCAGGGTAGACACTTTGAACTGCTGGAGAAGAATACGACGCGAAAAATCCAGGTTGAACGTCCAGTCTGCCTGGGGGGTTTTGATCGAAAGCGGAGAGTTCTCGAACCAGTTGGGGAACCGCTTCTCCAGATCTTCTGATTCTGATTCGGGAAAAACGATCTCCTTGGGTTGGAACTGAAACAGTTCGTGTTCGATTTTCTCGCAGGCATCCTCACCGGAGTACTCGGCGACCCAGAACTCACCTGTCGAGACATCCAGGAACGAAGCCGCGCTGGAATTCTCTTCGTTCACAAGACTTGCGATATAGTTGTTCTCCTTTGAATCGAGGACACCCTCTTCGATGGCAGTGCCGGGGGTCAGAATCCGTGTGACTTCACGCTTGACTATTCCCTTCGCCTTTCGAGGATCTTCCACCTGCTCGCAGATCGCAACTTTGAAGCCCTTTCGAAGCAGCTTCACGAGATATCCGTTGGCAGCGTGGTAGGGGAGACCACACATTGGGATGGGTTTTCCCTTTTTATCGGTATTGCGCGACGTAAGAGTGATCTCCAGTTCACGGCTTCCGGTGACCGCATCCTCGTAGAACATCTCGTAAAAGTCGCCGAGGCGAAAGAAGAGAATCGTGTCCGGGTGCTCCAGCTTGATCTGGTGATACTGTCGCATCATCGGAGTCAACTCTTCCATAGTCGTTAACCATAGCAGGGCGCGGTGAATAGTGGGCAG
>JAUVSF010000219.1 GCA_030597245.1 Acidobacteriota bacterium | reverse complement strand
CTGTGAAAAGCGGGCAGGTTCTGCCCGCCGACGGTTTCAAGCAGAAACCTCAGAGTCCATTATTCTCAACTCACAACCGGAACCAAGTATCAGGTCAATTGTCAACCAGCGCGACCTGGAGTTCGGCAAGTTTCTTTTTCACCCTCTCCAAATCCTCGTCGTTTTCAGCCAGTCTCATTGATTTCTTATAATACTTACCGGCTTCCCCAGAATCGCCTTTCTTTACGTACAGGTCACCGAGATGTTCAAGGATCACAGCATCGCTTCGGTTCAAGTCAGCGGCCTGCTTTAGATGGATTTCAGCCTGGTCGAGGTCCCCACGCATGTAGTAGACCCACCCAAGACTATCGAGGTAGGCCCCATTGTAGGGATCCAATTCAACGGCTCTTTGGGTGTATTCAAGCGCTTCATCGAGCCTGACCCCGAGTTCCGCCAACATGTAACCGATGTAGTTCAAGACATCAGCCTGATCCGGGTCGGCTTTCAGAAGTTCTTTAAACGCATGCTCAGCAGCCGCGTAATCCTTCTTCCTCTCGTAAACCGCCCCCAGCTGAAACCGGATCTTCGCACTATCCGGATATCGCTCAAGACCCTCTTCAATGAACTGCTGCGCAAGCTCCAGGTCACCATGTGTCATATAGATCTGGCTCCCGCCAATAAAGAGGATTTCAGGATCAGATGAATTCTCGAGCCGATCCTGGAGCAGACTACCCACCTCTGTCAGCCGTCCGGCACCCGACAATGCCTGTCCTCTCGCCACGACAACAAAGGGATCTTCAGGGTGCTCTTCCAGCAGTTGCCGGGATAGTTCCAGTGCTTCACTGAAGCGTCCGGCTTGGCGGTATGCGTAGCAGAGTCGCAGGCTTGAATCTACATCTTCGCCGGAACTGGCGGAGACTTCACGCACCAACTCGATCGCCTCATCATAACGGCCTTCCTCTTCGTACAGGAACGCCAGGTTGGTCTTGAAAACATCACGGTGCCGCCGCGCTTCGGGTGTATGCAGATCGATCAGCATGCGGTATTTATCAGCAGCCGCTTCCGGCTCACCAATCGTCGAAAGGATTCCCGCCAACTCATAATTTGCCTCAACATCCTCGGGTAGCTGGGCAAGAATCTCTTCCAACACATCTGCAGCTTCGCGAAGCTGGAGGTCTTGCCGGTATGCTCTGGCCAAATCTCTCTTCAGATCAGTGTCCTCAGGAAGCTGGGGAATCAATGCAACCAGAAGATCAATAGCTTCCCGCCCTTCTCCTGCAGAAACCAGCGCACTTGACAGAGCTCGACTCAATCGCTGATCAGAATTTTGCATGAGGCCGACTCGATAGACCTCAACTGCCTTCTTCGGCTCCTGACGTCGCTCGTAAAGCCCTCCAAGCAAAAGGAGGTACTCCGGAACATCATTTCGGACCTTGAGTCCTTTCTCCAGAACTTCGACAGCCTCATCGCTTTTGCCTTCGCCAACCAGTGCCTGTGCTTCGAGATAGTAAACCCGGATCGAATCAGGATTGAATCTGCGAAGCCTTCCAAAGAGTTCAGCAGCCCTGGGAAAGTCACGATTGGCCCAGTGGAGTTCTGCTGCATCCTGGAGTGCCTGCCTATGGTTAGGATCAAGCTCAACTACCCGTTCGAACTCGGCTAGAGCCTTAGCTCGCATCCTGGGCTGTTCGCGAGACCCATAGTAGATTCGACCCAAAATGTAATGCGCCTCAGCATAACTGGGGTCCAATTCCACAGCCTTCTGGCACTGTTCAACAGCCCGTGCGACCTGACCAGCCTGAAGCAAGGTGCCGGCGAACTCGGTTCTAAGCGCCGCGTTCTCAGGATTCCCTGCTAATGCGGCTTCAAACTCGGTGATCGCCTGCCCGTAGTCCTGGTTGAACTCATGCATCTTGGCCAGACTGAAATGGTAGTAGGAACCTGCGAGATTGGGCTCTTCGGCACGCACAAGAGCCGCAAGAAACAGTAAAGATACGAACAATCCAAAAAACCTGGCCATCAGAGTCAGCTCAATACTCCCAAAATGCGAAAGTGAGAATCAGGCCGACTGATATGATCTGAAGCTCTCCAAAGGAGGCTGCCGACGCAATTCCGAACACGGAACAACCGCGGGTATCGACTCCAAACTGTTCCAGCAGAACAACTCGAAAGCAACAACACCCAGTTCTGACCTCACACTAACGTAACCACCAACTGCGTTCCCAGATCGGGAAAGAAAGGCTGCAACAGACGAGATTCCCGACTTCCAGTAGGTAATTTCAACGCCGTCTGCGCGCCATCAGTTCCCCATTATAGTCGAAACATCCGTTCCGAGAGTGGCAGGAGCAGTCGAAACCCCCACTGCTGTATCGCGCATACCTCACCGAAGCGATGCTAGCTTCCCTAACTGGAACTTTGCTCCAAACTTACTGCCCACCTTTCTCGCCGCCACTCTTCCCAGGGGGCAGGCTACAGGATAGATTCCTGATCATCCTCTCGAAGTTGAATCTCCTTCACAATAGTGCGGTTCCAGTACCGATTGGTGGCCGCTACCATCTGGGGCCGAACGTCCAATAGCTGAGCTCTCCAAACTCCGGGCGGCACGCGGACAGTCAGGACGCCTTCGGAGAGGGCTTCGGGTGCCGTATGTCTGGCAAGGCCGGAACCCACGATTTTCGGCCAAAGTTCCTTGAGGAAGATGAGAATCCGCGCCTCTTCCTCGCCTACCAGATCAAGGAACCACTGGAGCGACTCAGAAGCCTTTTCCATCAGGGAAGCTTGCTCCTCACTTCGTCGGCGAGCTTCAGGAATTCAGGGTCCTCCGGTGCCCTTCCGTCAAGCTGGATGAATTCGGGTTCGTAAGCGACTACTTTACCTTTCGAATCGAACGACATCGTCAACCGACCCAGGTATCTCCCTCTCTCGATGCTGGAAAGGAGGACGGCGTTCCCTGACTGTTTGGGAGGATAAAGCCGGAATCGTCGTTCCATGCGGAGCACCGCGAAAACGTCGGGGTGCTCGACCGCCAGAGTCTCAGCGAGCTGTTCAGAGAAATCGCCAATAACCACCCAACAGTGCACCTCCTCCTTCACACTCGTTTTGACCGACTCAACTGCTTCCCGGGGGTCTAACGCTGTAAATTTCGAGTTCGGCCGAATCCTGGATGGGGCCACAAGGCCGAGAAACCCTACACGGATTGAGCCCCCGCCTCCCTCCGACTGAGGAATCTCAAGAACAGCAAAGCGGGCCGGCGACTTCATATCATCCGGTGCCACAAGGTTCGTGGAGATGAATCTCGTTTCCGGAAGATCGGCCGTCACCAGTTCAGGCCACAGGTGGAGGTCATCAGGAGTCAAATTGAAAACGTGCACCGGTAGCCGGTTAAGCGCATCCAGGAGGGGCGGGTTCACGTTCGCCAGCCGGGGCCCCGGACGATCGAAGTAACTACCCAGCTCAACGTTGATCACTACGACCGAAGAGGATTTTCGGAATGCTTCGATAACACCGACTCTCCGAGCCAGCCCCCCTGAGGGGTTAGTTTTTCAGCCACAAGGTTCAAAAGTTCCGCGGACATAGCCGTTGAAGAAGATCGTCACATCCGTTGACACAGCATTTCGCCCAACTGCGGTAAGACCCCCTGTGACCGAAAGTAGAATAAACAAAACTGCCCGGACCCACATCGGCTTGATTCTAACAGAGTCAACCCGACGTGAATCTCGTAAAGCCGGCTTGGGGCCTAAAGAAAGTGCGAAGTGCGAACGACGAACTTCGAACGACGAACGGCAAGGGAATTGCGATTTACGATTTGCGATTTACGAATGGGGAACGGGGAAGGCTCGAACGGCACCCCACTCTGTTGACCACACCTCGGCATCTGGCATCTGGCCCCCGGCAGGCTCAATCCTCGCTCCTTTGTTCGTCGTTCCTCGTTCAAACATTCAGGCAACCAGGCTTTCCCGGGGCGTTCGGCTTTCCTGGACGGTTGCCGACCGCTGAGTTATGCTTTTCTGCAGATCCTATGACGCTGGAAATCACCCAAACGCACACTCGAAACAGCATTTCGTTACCGGGAGGGGCATTTCGCTCCGTTTTCCAGGGGCTCCTCCTCGGACTGTTAACAATACTGCTTGTTTGCCTATCGGTCTCCGCTCAAATCGACGACACCTCGGACCGACAGCTCGATCTGAAGAGCGTTCGTCAGGCCCGGGAGCAGATCAAAGATAACGCAGCCCTGGAGACGGAACTCAAGGAGCGACTGCTGGGGCTCTACGAACAGGCGATCAGTGATCTTCAAGCTGCAGAACAGTCGCAGAGACAGATTTTACAGCACCAGAGGGATCATGCCGACATAAAGCCCCAAATCTCAGCCCTGCAGGCGGAGCTCGAACGGATCTCCCCGGAGGAGATCCAAGAGATCCCCGAGACTACTTCGGCAGAGAAAGTTGAGAATCTCCTTACGCAGGAACTGGCGGTATTGGCTTCTCTCAGAGTTGCGCTCAGGGATGCCGAAGAGCTTGCCGAGGAGCGATTGACTCGCCGAACCGAAATTGCGCGGTCGCTTGGAAGTCTCGGCCAACAGCTCGAGGCACTCAGTGACAAACTGCGTTCTGCGCTGCAGACAAGTCCGTCAGAAGAACTGAGGGACGCCGTCCGGACGAGGCTCCTCGCCCAGCGTGAAGCATTGTTGCGGAAGAGCGATTCTCTACGAGCCGAACTCGAACTGGTTGAAGCTCGAGCGGGCTTGATCCCCTGTCGAAGAGATCTGGCGGACCTCCGTGTTGCCCGCAGTGAGGAACTGGCTCTTCGCCTCGAGACCACGCTGTCACGATTGAGGAAAAAGGAGGCCGATAGATCTCTCAAAGAGGTCCGCGAACAAACGGAAAAGATATCCTCGCGACTCCCTCAACTCTCAAGCGTAGCTGAAGAAACCGAGCAGTATGCAGCGATGCTTTGGGGCCCTTCAGGGGTGATTGCCGAGTTGTTCAAGGCGGATCACGCCCTTGCGGAAACAAGGAAACAAATCAGCGAACTCGAACGTATCACCCAGTTGACAAGACGACGTTTTGAAGCCGTGGGTCACACTGGTGACATCACTCAGTGGTGGCCGCATATACCGGAGGACTTCCCCCGAACAGCAGATGTCCGCCGAGACATCAGTCTGCGGGAGACTCTGCTCCCCAACGTCCAGCATCAGCTCATTCAGCTGGAACAGGCACGAGCCAATTTCAGAGAGTTCGAAAGGTCGGTCAGAGACCTCGCCCGAGAGTCCTCTAAAGAGAACGATGGGGACCTTGACGCCGCAGACTTGAAATTGGTCCGCGATCTTGTTCACACACGAAGAGAACTCCTCGATTCACTAACTGATTACTACGGCCGATATTCCGGGAACCTTGTGGAATTGATCACCGTGCTTCGTAGCTTCGCCGACCAACAGTGGAGAATCGGCGAATTCGTGCGTGAAAGAGCCCTCTGGGTCCGAAGCGTACCTGGCCTGCCGATTCCTGATATCCAAACTACCCTGGCAGCTGTTTTGTGGATTCTCTCTCCTGAGAACTGGCGACCCCTGCCTGGGGTACTTCTAGGGGTCCTGTCTGACCGTCCCGTTCGGATCGTGAGTTTCCTGCTCCTCCTCGGCCTGCTTCTGTTTTCCCGCGGCCACATAAAGAGACGGCTCAAGGTTTTGGCAGGACGGGCCGGCACCCCGGAGAAAGAGTCCTTTTGGGCAAGTGCGGAAGCGCTTGCTCATACGCTTCTGCTTGCCGCTCCCTTCCCTGTCGTGATCTACTTTTCTGGACGACTTTTGGTGCAAACCAACAGAAGCCCTTTTCTAGTTGATGCCGGAGAGGCGCTCTTTTCGATCGCTGCGTTGGTCGCTTTGTTCGAACTGGCGAGACAGTGGCTGAGACCTGATGGGTTTGCAGCAGCTCATCTCAACTGGCCGGCAGAGGTGATCACCCCTATTCATGCAGGACTGGTGTGGCCTCAACTGATTTTTCTCCCCGCGCTATACGTGGCTCTGCATCTTGTTGGGGCGGGTCTGTACCTCGATGCTTCCGCCGAACTGCAAAGCTACAACAACTCCCTCGGGAGGATAGCTTTTGTCGTATCGCTGGCCGGAATCGGGATGTCACTTATCGGAGTTCTGCGGCCTCGTGACTGGCGTCAGAGTATTAATCGAAGAGTCTCCTTCTATGCAATTCCATTGGTCCTGCTCACTTTCTTCCTTCCACTCTTCCTAGCGACCCTTGGATTCTATTTGACCGGAGTTCTGCTTGCTTACCAGATGTTCCGAACCGTTTGGGTAGGAATGGGAGTGCTAATCATCGGAGGGTTGCTCTATAGATGGTTAAACGTAAATCTGCACGGCCAGTTCCGCCGGGGTTCGATCTCGGCTGCCCCCGGGGCCAGAGAAGCAACTCTGAGTCCTGTCTCCAAGCAAGACCAGGAAGACTTTCGGGTTGCCGAAGCTCGCTCCAGACAATTCGTTCACTTCATTCTGGTGTTGCTTCTTGCCGGCGGGCTCTTCTCTGTCTGGTCTGAGGCCATTCCCGCTCTCCAGATCCTCAAGCGCATCCAACTCTGGCCAACGATTACCATGATGGAGCCGACCGAAGAAGGCGACCTGAGTCTGGCCGGCACAACGGCCACAGCGGATACAGGGAAAGATAGTTCAGGAGCAGGCGACTCCACTGAGGGAGCCACGCCTTCCGCGCCCATTCCCATGCCCATTGGAGGACAAGCTACGGCTAAGAGCGTACCTGAAGCGGATACAGTCCTGACGATCTGGAACCTTCTTCAGGCCCTCCTTTCCGCTTTCATTACCGGAGTTCTGGTAAGAAATCTCCCGGGAGTACTGGAATTCATTCTCATCAAGAGGACCATGGTGGACAGCGGTGCCCGGATTGCCTACAGCACCTTGAGCCGATACGCCATAATGATTCTGGGAATTGTGGTGACCTTCGGATTTTTGAATATCAGCTGGTCAAATATTCAGTGGCTGGCCGCCGCTCTAACGTTTGGACTGGGCTTCGGATTGCAGGAAATCGTCGCCAACTTTATTTCCGGGCTTATCCTCCTGATCGAAAGGCCCGTGCGCGTGGGTGATGCTGTAAAGATAGGCCAACTGCAGGGCCGTGTCACTCGGACACAGATTCGGGCAACAACGATCTCGCTTTGGGATAAGAGTGAGATGATAGTTCCCAACAAGGAATTCATTACCCAGAAACTGATCAACTGGACTCTGTCGGATTCACGACGCCGGATCGAGATTCCCCTTCGAGTCGCCTACGGAACAAAAGTTGAAAAGGTGAAACAGGTCCTACTGGGTGT
The DNA here is from genome assembly GCA_030597245.1 of Acidobacteriota bacterium. GTDB lineage: Bacteria > Acidobacteriota > UBA6911 > RPQK01 > JAPXNP01 > JAUWTT01. The sequence goes on along the minus strand of JAUVSF010000219.1, from coordinate 474 downwards.
TGCCGTGGCTCACGCTGACGTGCTGGAGGAACCGTCTCCTCAGGCGCTGCTCCTGGAGTTTGGTGAGGATGCCCTCAAGTTTGAATTGAGAGCTTTCGTCGACTTCGGCATAGGTCTTAAGACGAAAGACGATCTGCTGGTTGCTATCGACAAAGCGTTTCAGGAAGAGGGTATTGAATTCGCCCTGCCTCGACTTCGCATCGAGATGAAGAATCAGTGATCTTTTTGCATCAGTACTCATCGGACTTGCTGTGAACTTGAGTTGGGGCAACTCATTAGCTCACCACCGAGACACCAGGATCACCAAGAATCACCAAGGATCAAGGGTTCACCTAAACAGGATCCAGCTGCTCACCTTTTCTTACACATCGGATCCCTTCACCTTTTCGGGCAGGCCGGAAACATCCAAGACATGACTTACACTCTGCCCGATGTGTGTCGCCTTCCTTCCATCTATTGGGAAGACCCGGTTCT
>JAUVSF010000546.1 GCA_030597245.1 Acidobacteriota bacterium | reverse complement strand
CAATCTGAAGACAATCTCCGGAAGAAGATTACACTTCCGTGGGTGAGCTTCTGTTCCGATTCAGCATCGCTGGCACCTGAAGGAGTCTTCCTTAAATCGAGTGTCCATCCAAGAGCTTATGGAAGTTTCGCCCGCGTGCTTGGCAGGTTTTCCCGCGACGAGAAACTGCTTCCCCTTGAAGAAGCCATACGAAAGCTGACTTCCCTTCCGGCGGGAAATTTGAAGGTTGACCGACGCGGCCTCCTCAAAGAAGGGTATTTCGCGGACGTGGTGGCCTTTGATCCCGAGAATATTCAGGATCACGCCACATTCGCGCAGCCCCACCAGTATGCTACCGGCATGGTTCACGTGTTTGTCAATGGAGAGCAAGTGTTGAAGGACGGGGAACACACAGGTGCCACCCCGGGGAAGGTCGTCAGAGGTCCCGGTTGGGATCAAGACGACTCTAAATCCTCAAATTGACGGGAGTTTGTATCGTCTGCGGAACCTCCCCTTGCACCTGCAGGAAGGGAACCTTTCTATGGCCAACTGCACGATCGTTAACGCTGTCGCACCGATCCGAGTCTGCGACATCGGCGGATGGACCGACACCTGGTTCTCAAGATCCGGCGCCATATTCAACATTGCTGTTTATCCTTATGCCGAAGTCCAGATCCACTGCCGGACAGAGTTGGATTCGAACGATCAAGTCGGGCTAACCGTTGAGAACTTCGGTGACACATACTCGGTAGACCGAAAAACATCCACGTACAGCAAACACCCACTTCTCGAAGCCGCCATCGACGTCATGAGCTTCCCCGAAGACCTGAGCATTCGGATCAATATCTATTCAGATGCGCCGCCGGGTGCTTCTACTGGAACATCTGCGGCGGTTTCGGTCGCACTGATCGCTGCCCTGGATGCCCTGACAACTGGCCGGCTTACACCTCACGAAGTCGCCCAACTCGCTCACTTCATCGAAACCGAAAAACTCGGCCTCGAGTGCGGGATTCAGGATCAGATCGCTAGTGCCTACGGAGGTATCAACTTCATCGATATGCACTCGTACCCCAGAGCTGTGGTTTCACCAGTACAGGTACCCAACAATATCTGGTGGGAACTTGAGCGACGACTTTCAGTGATCTATATCGGGGCTCCTCACAGCTCCAGTGAAATTCATCAGCGGGTGATCTCAGGATTGGGAGAGAACCCTGAGGAAGACAAACGCCTTAACAGGCTCAGAAGATTGGCTCGGAAAGCGAAGGATGCCATGTTCGAGGGTGACTGGATCATGCTCGGAAAAATCATGAACGAAAACACGGATGTCCAGAGACTGCTGCACCCCGATCTTGTCTGTCCCAGCTTCGAGGAAATTATCTCGATCGCAAGCAGCTACGACGCACTGGGATGCAAGGTTAATGGTGCCGGCGGTGATGGAGGGTCCATCACAATCCTCTCGGATGGCGATATGAGCAGGAAAAGGGCGATGCTCCGAGAATTGGGCGAGCAATTCACGGTTCTTCCCATCTACCTGGCCCGGCAGGGTCTTCGCATCTGGAAAACCTTACCGGGATTAGGCGCCTGATTGTCGCCAAGATGGCGACGTGCTGGTTGGAAGAGGGTGCGTTTCAAAAAGAGCGGCGAATCTAACCCGATGAGATGGGTGCTTGTGCCGCCGGTTGAGAAGGAGCAAATGATGAAAAGACTAATGTTCGTGGCGGCTTTCTGTGCTGCTTTAGGATTCGGGCTGCCGGCGTCTTGTCTTTACGGGGGTGAGGAAGCCGAGTCAGGGTTTGTGTCGCTTTTTGACGGAAAGAGCCTTGCAGGATGGCATGTTAGTGCGCAGACCGGGCACAGCCGTGTGACCGAAAACCAGAGTGGCGGAAAATGGGAGGTCCGTGATGGCGCGATTACGGGCACCCAGGACGTTCCCGGGAATGGTGGAATTATCATCACCGACCAGCAGTTTGGGGATTTCGAAGTGGTTCTGGAGATGAACAACGACTTCGGGCCCGATAGCGGACTCTTCCTGCGGAGCACTGAAGATGGCAAGGCTTACCAGGCAATGATCGACTATCACGATAAAGGCAATTTGATGGGAGTCTACGGTGAGGGGTTGGGAGGTAAGCCCCACGTTCGAAACTTCAGTTTCCTCGATAGTCCCGATCGGATTCAGGTCAATAAAAACGCTCCTTTCCCACTCGGTGTCCTACCTCAATCGTGGGGTATGTTTTGGCGACACGGACAGTGGAACGAACTGCGGGCACGAATCGTAGGCGGAAGGACCCCAACGGTGACGACATGGATCAATGGGGTTCGGATCATGGAGTGGACTGAAACTGAGGCTCGACATCCGGCCAGGGGCGGCATCGCACTGCAAGTGCACGGCGGTGGAGATTTTACGGGTCAATTTGTCCGTTACCGGAACATCCGCGTCAAACCCTTGGATTAGGCACTGGAACTCTCCTGACGGTATTCACAATGAACCACTAGTCTCCTTGGTGTCATTGGTGGTAGATCTTAGAGTTCAGTCTTGAGCTGTCAGCAAGCGTCCATCCTCGATGATCTTCCGCTGATCAACATAAATGGTGGGTCGTGTCAGGACACCGTCCAAATGGATATCCACCGCCGTTGTCCCCCCGAAAAGTACGTTGCTCCCGACAGCGATATGACAGGTGCCCAGGACCTTCTCGTCTTCCAAAGTGATCCCGCAGACGGCAGCTCGATCATTGCATCCGATGCCAAGTTCAGCGATCTTGTAAGCGTCGGGACTTCCAACTTCGTCCAGAAGAGCAGCCAATCTGGACGCTTCCCGTCCGCCCTCGATCGCCTTGACCCTTCCTTCGCTCACAGCAAACCAAATGGGATCAGATAGCCTTCCAACCCCCGAATGCGAAGCATCAACCACGTAAATGCCCTCAGCAGAGCCCTCTATCGGTGCAATAAATGCCTCACCACATGGCAAGTTTCCCCAGGCACCGGCCTCAGTGTATAGCCCACCCCTTCTTCCCCTTCCCTGTCGCCCAGAGATGTCCATCCTGATGTCTGTCCCCAGGGAAGTGGTGACCCTCAGGCTGTGACTTCGGTCAAAGATGTCGCACAGGGCACGCACCCGCTTCTGAATCGCCTGGTAGTCGGCGTAGAAAGTTCTCAGGATTATCTCTTCGGTGATTCCCGGCATCGAGGCAACTCGGGTTCCGGACTCGGTGGCGGCTAGTCGTGCGTCTGTCCAGGATAAAGATCTCGTGACCGGGATGAGAAGAACATCCACTTTGCTCATTTTCTCGGCTACTGCACTGGAAGGCTCCTGCCCATTGCGGTCCGCCACCGAAATCTCGATCAACTCAACGTCGCGGGCCAATCGCCTGGCTGCAGACTCAAACGCAAACCCAATCGTCCTTTTATGCAGATCGGTCACGATCAGGACCTTCTCTCCCGACCCAACCTCCAGGTTGTTTTCCAAAGCATGCTGACACGCATCCAAAAGCTCTTGCGACACTGAAACCTCCGATCCAAACTCCGTGACGACACGATGTTTTGAGAATTGTTCATCCTACGGCCTGAATCGTCAATCCTTGCCGGCCCGGAAAACTCAAACCACCAGGAACACCAAGGCCACAAGGGAAGCAAGGTGCTTGTTATGAATCGAGGCATTCGCGCTGCAGACATTTCTGAGTCCGTTGAAGTACCGGGT
>JAUVSF010000486.1 GCA_030597245.1 Acidobacteriota bacterium | reverse complement strand
GCCTTCATTGTTCATCCTCATCAAAAAGCTATCCACTTTGACGGCACGCGTCGTGTAGCTTGTGGAGCCCTGCATCCGGATCCTGAAGTGGCAATGAAGGAAGCGGAAGCATGGCCTTTTCCAATCCGGGGATATGGCAGCTATCAGGCGATGATCGAGGAAGAGGCGAAGAAGCCGGCCGGAGAGCGGATGGATTATGTCCTGATTGTGACACCGAATCACGTTCATCACGGTCCGGCAAAGATGGCTCTGGACGCAGGCTTTCCCGTGTTCTGCGAGAAGCCATTAACGCTAACTCTCGAGGAAGCCGATGATCTCGTGACGACGGTCCGGGACAAGAAGATCCCCTTCTGTGTAGCTCACACCTATCTGGGGCACTGGACCAGTCGCCTGGCCAGACACATCGTGCAATCCGGTCTCCTGGGCACAGTTCGCTGGGTCGATTCCCGATACCTCCAGGGCTGGCTTGCCGGTCGGACTGAAGATCAGGGCGTAATACAGGCAGAGTGGCGAGTAGATCCCAAGCAAGCTGGAGTCAGTGGGTGTGGAGGGGATATAGGGACCCATGCCCTAATGCAGCTTCGCTATGTCACAGGTTTGGAAGTCACACGATTTCAGGCATTTCTGGAAACATTTGTCGAAGGTCGCAGCCTGGACGACCACTTTACGGCCTACTGTGAACTCGACAATGGAGGAAAGGCTCTTATCCGCTGCTCTCAGATCTCCATTGGACACAAGAATGAAATGGGGATCGAAGTCAATGGTGACAAGGGGACGCTGATCTGGAACCAGGAAGAACCTGAGTGCCTGACCGTGAAGCTGGCCGGGCAGCCGGATCGGATCTATTGGCGCGGCGAAGTGCAGCCGAATGACGGTTTTCTGGGGGATGTGCCCGCCTCCTTGTTGGCCGAACCAACCATTCCCTCAGGCCACGGAGAGGGGTTTCACGATGCATTCGCACGCCTCCACCGGTTCTTCGAGGAGGATGTACGAGCCTATCAGGAAGGAACTTACAGCGGTGAAGATGGCTCCCGATACGCTACCGTCGAAGACGGGCGCTTGGGAATCGCGTTTCTAGTAGCAGCGGTGGAGAGTAACCGGAACGATCACACCTGGGTCTCGCCGTAGGGAGTGACAAGTGACAAGTGACGAATGACAAATGTCAAGTGACGAATGCTAATCGAAAATCGTCAATCGAAAATCGTCAATCGAAAATCGTCAATCGATAGGTGTCTTGGTGGTAAATCCCGGAACCTGGGCTGCTTAGACTCCCAGGTCAGCCTTGGCCTTCTCCAGTATCTCGTCCAGACCGTCCAACGAGTCACTGTTAAGCGGCTTGTATATCTGCTCGAGATACTGCCTTGCTCTGGCCGAATTACTTCCGCCAAGCACGACAGCTCTGGCGAATGCAGCCTGGGCCATATCCAATTTCTGCTGCTTCCAGTAGCTCAGTCCGATGAAAAGGTAGGCACCATCGTTCTTGGGATCGTAACTCAGAAGTGTGCTGTAGGATTCGATCACGCCATCAAAGTCTTCCCTGGCCCAAGCGCCGGAAGCACGCAATTGATAGTTAGACGTTATGACAGCATTCCACCGATTCGCATCCCACCCTTCGGGTACCGAGTTCGGGTAGGCACTCATCGCCATGTCGTAATACTTTATGGCGTTCGTCGCGTCATTGCCCCCCTTGTAGTAGTCAGCCATCCAGACCACATAGGAAATTCCTTTTTTCGGCCCTAGTACCTGGACTATCTTGGGGCTTATTTCGGAAACCTTCGCCGTCTGATTTGTAGCTATATAGCTCTGAGCCAGCATCACCAACACCTGAGCATCGTTGGGACTCTTGGCTCTTATCTTCTCGCCCAATTCGATGGCTTTCGCATAATCTTTATTGTTGTACGCCTTCTGAAACTGCTGCGCCATAATGTTGTCGCTTTTCGGAAACATCTGGATCATCTTCTGGGTCAAAGCCTCAGCCTCTGCGGTCTTCCCGGCCTTCTGGAGATCCTGACCGATCTGCGAGAAAAAAGCCTCCATGTACTGGAGAATCTTCGCATCCTTATGGCACTTCTTCATGTAAGCTTCCAACTTTGTCGCTCTTTCCGCGAGGGGAAGCTTGATAATTTCTTGAACCTGGTCGTACTGTTTCCGATAAACGTAATCGGAACTCGCCGGAATTCCTTCCGCACTGAAAGGTTCCTGCGCAACAGCCACTGCTGCCTGAACGCAAAGTACAACAATCAAAAATAGAGAAAGGTGAAAAAGTCTCACTTTCATTGAACCTACCGTCCTTACACGTCAGTATTAGTTTGAGAATCCTTCCCGTGAACTCCCAATCTTCCGCGAGAATTCCTGGAAAGCTTCCAAGGAGTCGCCAGGACTCGAGCTCTTCTTAATCCGAATGCACACACTTGATCATCTCTGAGAGAACGCTTAGAAGCTACTCGTTTCGGCCTTCCCGGATCTCACTCTTGAAGATAACATAGTGTATAGATACGGAAAACTCTTGACAAGTCCCCTCGGTTCCAGAGGGGTTCGCGCTGTAGAGGTTTCTGAGTCCGTTGAAGTACCCGGGACCAGTGACAAATGCCGGAGCTGTCGCACCGTAGCTCGAAGAGCGAAGACGGATGCCAGCTCCCAGCTCCTAGGGAGCAAGACCCAAGTCCCAAGCCTTCGAGATTCTGAGACCGTTCGTCGTTCCCAGCCCCCAGTTCAGCCCCGCCTTGCGGGGCGACATGTGCAGAGCCCAGGGCGAGTGCCCGACGAAGGAGGGCCAGCCCTGGGTTGCCGGCGATCCCCTCACAGGAGTCCCGCCTTGCGGGACGGCATGAATCTCGCTGATCCGCCCTCCTTAGGATACCTGGGCGGCTGATTCTGTGCGTTTCTGTTGACAACGGGGTGAATTCGACCTCGCATCTCTCCCTTACAACCGTTTTCCAACAACTTACGGCCATTTCCTAGGGTAAACTTCTTTGCTCACCTCTGACAAGCCGCTCTGCGCCTGCGTTTCCCCACAGCGCGATTGCCTCCCAGAACATTGCCGGTGGAAGTGTCAGAAAGTCGAAAAGTCGAAGGTGCAAATTGTATTCTCTGCAGCTACCAATTCAGACAGTTTCTCGACACCGATTTGAGGTCCGGCTGAACCTGTTCTTGTTTAGTTAAGATCACTGATTGCTACCTTCCCCGTGGTGAGAACGGAGAGGGCCAGGGAGGGCCAGGGACTCTCTTCGCGACCGATTATCCCTTCTCCCTTGGCAAGCAAAGCTGGTACGCTTCCGTCTTCGGAATCTCAACAGATCCAGTTAGAACAAGGATTGAATTCTGCCATTGTCGCAGTCGCGGTGATGATCGTCCTGAGCTTGATCACAGCCCACCTTAGGTTCCGACTTGAAGACAGGTTGCAATGCCCTCCCCAGTCTCGCGTCGCGGGACGACATGTGTCGAGCCCAGCACGCGAGTGCTGGGTTTCAGAAACCCCGTAAGAACTGAGTCCGGTAGAACGGCATGAATGCGACAGCCACCGGCATTAGCCTGTTGTGTTCCCGTGACTATTTCCAAGCGAGACTTTCCTCATTAACGCCTTGGCGCTGTGAAACGAGAGGGACAAGGGTCAGGAGGTTCACCTGGCGCAGACGGTTGAGTGCAAGGGGCCGGAGAGAATTCTCGATACTCTCGCCGTTAATCCGTTCAACATTTCAAGAAGACTGTATGGCATTCCGTGACAATTCCCGGATGTCATGGAATGCCTATTGCAGCCACTATACTCTTAGCGCTAGTGTGGAGGAAGTCGAGCTCGGCAATCCAGCAAAGGAGAACAGAAATGGAATACCGAGAGACAACCTGCATGAATCCACGGGGGAGTAGCGCCGAAGGCCCGCTCGAATCCTGGAAGGAGATCGCAACCTACCTGCAGAGGGACGTTCGGACAGCAATCCGCTGGGAGAAAGGTGAGGGACTACCCATTCATCGGCACCTGCACAAATCCGGCTCCAGTGTGTACGCATACCGCAGCGAGCTGGATACCTGGCGGGCCGACCGCCATCCGGCTGTGGACGAAAGTGTTCCCGAGAATGGCCTTCGGACACAGGTACTTCG
>JAUVSF010000527.1 GCA_030597245.1 Acidobacteriota bacterium | reverse complement strand
CGCCCAAATCCGAATCTCGAAGCTCGAAATGCGAAACAAATCTCAAGCTCGAATATCTAATGACTGAAACAGGCTGTCGCTTATAAGCTACTTAGAAGCAGTCACTTCAAGGCGTCTAGCCCTTAGACCTTCTAATTTCGAGTTTGTTTCGAGCTTCGGATTTCGAGCTTCGAGCTTGGTCTGTTGGGTTTGAGCAACAGACCCTGAGACCGGCCACCACTACTTCAGACTTTGTTTAAGTGCTTCAAAACGGCTGCGGAGGGCGTCCAACTCTTCCAAATACTGCGGTTCAGCCACCAGGTTGGCTTCCTCGAACCGATCCGATTCCAGGTCGTACAGTTCCTCGCGTTCAGGATCCAGATACCGCACGTATTTCCATTTCGCCGTACGCAAAGCCTCGACCGGGGGAATTCGCGGGTGCTTAAACAGGTGTTCATAGAAGAAATCTTCTCTCCAGGAAGGCGCGGGCGACTTGATCAAGTGGACCAGGCTTCGGCCCTGCATGCTGCGCGGAATCTGGAGTCCAGCCAGTTCCACAATGGTCGGCGCAACGTCGATGTTCAGAACCATCTGTTTCCGGCGCCCGGCGGCCAGTCCATGTGACCGAGGGTCGAAAACAACAAAGGGTACTCGAATGGAAGCTTCATAAGGTAACCACTTGCCCGCCAACCCATGTTCACCCAGGAAAAATCCATTGTCGCTGGTAAAGATCACAACCGTATTCCGGGAGAGACCCTGTATCTGAAGTGCTTTCAAAATCCGACCGACAGCAGTATCCACACCCGTGATAAGTCGAAAGTACCCTTTCACCGACTCCTGATAGCGTCGTGGCCCCCAGAATCTAACTGCCCAACGCATTCGGTTTTCAGAGTTTTTCAGGAAGTTGGGAAGACCGGCAAAATGACTTGCGGCCGAGGTAGCCGGTGGTTCGATCAAAGCGTCTTCATAAAGATCCTTAAAGGCCAAATCAAAGGGAAACGGCGGTTGCGATACATCGTAGGAATCCTGAACGTGTGGGGCTTTGAAGCTGACCGAGAGGCAGAATGGGGTTCCGGGGTCAATTGTACTCAGGAACTCGACTGCTTGATCTCCCATCAGTGAGGTCAGATGCTGAGTTTCGCCATCTGTTTTCACGAAGTACTGTCCCTGCCCTCCAAAAGCCCGGTTGTAATCAAACAGATCAGCGGGAGGCGAATTGATGCCCCACTTTCCAATGAAACCGAGCCTGTAACCGGCTGCTTTCAGGATGCCCAGGTAACTTTCAGCAAGCTGGGACGAGGAAAGCGCGGTCTGGAAATCCCACACCCCATGGCGAGTTGCATACTGCCCTGTGATGATTGAGGCACGGCTCGTGGCACATATGGAAGTCGTCACAAAAGCGTTTTCGAAGAAGATTCCCCGCGAGGCTAAGCGATCCAGATTCGGAGTCCGAATCACCGGATTACCAGCGGCGCCAAGGGCGTCCCACCGCTGATCATCGGTTAAGAGCAGAATGATGTTGGGCCTGGCCCCTGTTTCGGGCTTGGTCCCCTTCCCCGCAGACAATCCTGAACCAAAGCTTGCGTACATGGCAACGAATGCCAACCCCAGAACTCCCCGAACAGTCAAGAATTTCAAAATCCGTCTCCCATAGAGGCTTTAGTTCCTGGATTTTATCCTCTCACGAGCCTCTCGAATCCGTATTTAACCAGCAAAGGTCCTCGAAAACCATGGGTAACCTTAGCCTAAACCTGCCAGTTGCCCAGACTAGCATTAAACGGAGATGTGTATTAAGATACAAGTCATACTTTTCCTACTTATTTAATCAATTTAAGAAACGAGGAGTCTCAGCAGATGAGTAGACATAGGAAAATCTATGGTTCAATCACGGAGTTAATAGGTAACACACCCTTGGTGCGTCTCAATAAGGTCAATGATACTGATGCGACAATCGTCGCCAAACTGGAGTTCTTAAACCCAGCGGGCAGCGTTAAGGACAGAATCGGCCTGGCTATGATAGACACCGCGGAAAAGGAAGGGATCATCAACCCGGATCAGACGGTCCTTGTTGAGCCTACGAGCGGTAATACCGGTATCGGACTGGCTATCGTAGCGGCTACAAGAGGCTACCGGCTGATTCTGGTTATGCCCGACACGATGTCGCTGGAGAGACGGAAGCTGCTCATCGGCTTTGGAGCGGAACTGGTGCTCACGCCTGGTAGCGAAGGAATGAAGGGTGCTGTCGCAAGAGCGGAACAGGTGGCAGCAGAAACGCCCAATTCGTGGATCCCACAGCAGTTCGAGAACCCCGCCAATCCACAGATTCATCGGGAAACGACAGCGGAGGAGATTTGGGAGGACACGAATGGTGAAGTCGATATTCTGGTTTCGGGAGTCGGCACAGGAGGAACCCTGACAGGCGTGGCTGAAGCCATCAAACCGCGCAAGCCGAGTTTCAGGGTAGTTGCTGTCGAGCCCGAAGACTCTCCCATACTTTCGGGTGGCCAACCCGGACCTCACAAGATCCAGGGTATCGGTGCAGGCTTCATTCCTGCAATCCTCGATACTGATGCGATCGATGAGGTCGTGCGAGTTTCAAACGATGACGCGTTTGCCACTGCCAAGCGTCTCGCCCTGGAAGAGGGTCTCATGGTTGGGATCTCTTCCGGAGCAGCTGCATGGGCGGCACTGCAGGTCGCAGCCAGGCCGGAGAATGCCGGCAAATTGATTGTATTCATAGCACCCAGCAATGGAGAGCGCTATCTCAGCACTCCTCTTTTCGAGGAAGCATAGAAGTTGCATTACTCAACCACCAAGTCACAGAAGCACAAGAGAGTCCTAGTGTTTTCGTGATTTGGTGGTTCAATTAAGCTCGGCCTATTTCGTGCGATCCAACTCCTTCGCACGCAGCGCAATTGCTTCGTAAACTGCGCGGCCATGCTAATCGAACAGATCTTCCTCCTTCTCCGCTTGACCCGAAGCATCTTGAAGCGCCAGTCGCAGATAGACCTTTCCACCCAGCAACTCTGAACTGAGATTTCGAAGCATCTCCATCATTTGAGGAGGCCATTGAGTCTTGTGGCACTGGATCGAGTTCCAGGCCTGCTCAAGGTAGGCGGATGCATCCACGACCGTTGTAACCCATTCATCCGCAACTAACCCTATTCGGCCGGCGGACTGGGCCATCTCCGGAGGGAGATTGGCAAAAAGTGACTCCGGGTAGGCCACGTAGTAGAGCTTGCCGGGCCGATGCGTGAGTTTCGATCGCTGCTGGAAGATCTCAGTTGTGAGGTTTGAAACCGTACGATGGTCGGGGTGGCCCGTCAGTCCGTCTGGCCCAAAGGTGATTACCACTTCTGGTTTCACCTCCTCGATGATCTCGCGGACCCGTTCCCTGATCTTGGGGATTGTCTCCCAGTTGGAGATACTCCCATCCATGAACCGCAGCAGATAGGGTTCGTGAATACCGAGGGCCTTACAGGAGCAGCGAGCTTCCTTCTCCCTGGCGGCACCCAATTGATCCCCCCGGGGGATGTCAGTATTTGAGTCGCCAACCTGTCCCGAAGTAACCACGATCAGATAGACATCATGGCCCTCCTTTGCATAACGGGAGAGCAGCGGGCCAACTGTCGCCGATTCGTCGTCAGGATGCGCAAATACGGCCAGCACCGGGCCGGAGGCGGCCATGGCGGACGAAAGGAAGCAAAGCGAAACAAGCAGTACCATCAACTGTCTCATAGTCATAGTGGAACCATCTTAGCTATGGCCACATGAGCTGTAAACCGGGAGGTCGAGGAGAGGGAGAAGGTGATGAGATGAGGAATACCCGTTTCAGGTTCCACT
>JAUVSF010000153.1 GCA_030597245.1 Acidobacteriota bacterium | reverse complement strand
TGCCGGCGATCCCCTCACAGGAGTCCCGCCTTGCGGGACGGCATGAATCTCGCTGATCCGCCCTCCTTAGGATACCTGGGCGGCTGATTCTGTGCGTTTCTGTTGACAACGGGGTGAATTCGACCTGGCACCTCTCCCTTACAACCGTTTTTCAACAACTTACGGCCCTTTCCTGGGGTAAACTTCTTTGCTCACCTCTGACAAGCCGCTCTGCGCCTGCGTTTCCCCACAGCGCGATTGCCTCATCCAACGCGCCCAGTTGTCGTTTCGGCTCCGCTAGTCTGATATTTCAGATGATTTTGCCTTCGGGTGAGCGGCCCGGTAGGTCTTCACCAGTTCGTCAATCGCGACGGATGTATAGATCTGGGTGGTAGACAGGTTCTCATGCCCGAGAAGCTCCTGAATGCTCCGCAGATCGGCACCACGATTGAGAAGATGGGTGGCAAAAGAATGCCGGAATAGGTGAGGGTGAACATTCAGGAGCGAAGAGCTCTGCCTTATGTAACCCTCGAGAATTCGCTGGACCGAACGAGTCGTTATCCTCGATCCTCTCAGGTTGAGAAAAAGAGCATTCGGTTCCTTTGCTGTCCGCTTTCGTTGCAGAAGTCTACTTCTCGTTTCGAGGTAGTTGTCTATCGCTTGAGCCGCCTTCTCACCAAACGGAGCTATCCTTTCCTTACGCCCCTTGCCCCGTACTCTAAGGAGTCGCTGGTCAAATGAGCAGTCTTCAACATTAAGAGAAACCAACTCGCCGACCCTGATCCCCGTTGCGTAAAGAAGCTCCAGCATCGCAGCATCCCTAGCCCCTCGATCCGTAGAGCGTTTGGGCAGGCCTAGAATTGTTTCCACTTCCTCAACGGTCAGAAAGCGTGGTGGCTTTCTGGGGACCTTCGGTGTGCGGACTAGCCTGGCCGGGTTCTGGGAAATCCGGCCCTCACGGTGGAGAAAGCGAAAGAAGGATCGGATAGTCGCCAGTTTGCGTGAAACTGAGGATTTTCCGTTACCTTTCTCATAGAGTCGGCTCAGGAAATCACGTATTGTGATGTGGTCTATCTGTTCAGGAGCGAGCATCACCTCCGGCCCGCCTAAATAGGTGAGAAACTCCGACAGGTCGGCAGTGTAACTCCTAATCGTAAGTGGAGAGTAGTTGCGTTCGAATCTGATGTATTTCAGAAACAGATCGATGGATTCTTGCACGTCAGTTTGCTGCGGGCTGGAATACAAACGTTCGACAACCCTTCACCCCTCTATCACCTCGCACCTACAACAAAACCCTACTCATTTGATGTTGTAGGCTTTCAGTTTGCGGTGCAGATAGCTCCGTTCGATCCCTATGGCAACCGCAGTTCTCGAGACGTTGCCTTCGTGCTCAAGGAGACTGCGCAAGATGAATTCACGTTCGAATTCTTCCCGAGCGAGTTGCCAGGAGGAACGATCATCATCACTGGGGCTGCCGGCACTCAGGATTGTCAACGGCAGATCATAAAGTGAGACCTCCTCCTTTGGTAGCATAATCACCAGCCTTTCTACCACGTTCTTGAGTTCACGGACGTTACCCGGCCAGCGGTACTTCTGCAACTGCTGCAAAGCCTCCGAAGTAATCGTCTTCTGTTGACGACCATATCTGTCGCAGAAATAGTTCATGAAGTACTCAATCAGAACCGATATATCTTCCACGCGTTGTCGCAGAGGAGGGACTTCGAACGGTATGACATTGAGCCGGAAGAACAGGTCCTCACGGAAGCTGCCTTCCTCGATTCTCTTCTCAAGATTCTTATTGGTGGCCGCTATCACTCGAACATCCACTTCCAGAGCTTCATTACTTCCGACGGCGTGGAATCTCTGCTCTTCAAGAACGCGAAGAACCTTCGCCTGGGTCTTAAGACTCATGTCGCCGACTTCATCCAGAAACAGCGTGCCCTGATCTGCCAGTTCAAACTTCCCCTTGCGGCTTTCAGTGGCTCCAGTGAAAGCCCCCTTGGCATTCCCGAACAGTTCACTTTCGATCAGGTCTTCAGGAATCGCCGCGCAGTTCACCTCGACGAAGGGTTGGAGCCGACGGTTACTCTGAAGATGAAGAAGGCGAGCAACCAACTCTTTACCGGTTCCATTCTCTCCGTAGATCAGGATTCGGCCCTCCGTGGGGGCGGCGTAGGCAATCTGTTGCCGCAAAGCGCGCATCGGAACCGAGTCACCAACCATTATGCTTTCCCGGCGTATAATTTCCTTCAGATTCCGATTCTCTTCCTCCAGTCTTTTGTGTTCCAGAGCATGCTCCAGGACCAGCATCAGCTGATCCAGAGAGAGCGGCTTCTCAATGAAATCAAAAGCACCGAGTTTGGTGGCCTGCACGGCAGTCTCGATCGAACCGTGGCCTGAGATCATGATGACGTAGTGATTTGGATTGCGGGACTTCAGTTCTTTGAGGGTATCGAGCCCGTCCTTTCCCGGGAGCCAAACATCCAGGAAGATCGCATCATAAAGCCGTCGGTCAGCGGCTTTAAGACAGGCCTCCCCCGATTCGACAGTGTCAACCGAGAATCCCTCGTCGGTCAGCACACCCTGAATAGAGGCTCTGACGTTCTCTTCGTCGTCAACTACCAGGAGTCTTGCTTTCATGATTTTCCCGCTCGCTAAGTCTAGCAAAGAACTCCTGAGAACCATCGACAGGAATCTCGATCAGTATTTTGGTGCCTTGGGGAGTGTTCGGCTCTGCCCGAACAAAACCGCTGTGTTCAGTGATAACCTGGCGAACGATTGCCAGGCCGAGGCCTGTCCCCTTCCTCTTGGTTGAGAAATAGGGCAGGAAGAGGTGTTCATAATCGTCTGCCTGGATTCCATGGCCAGTATCTGCGAACTCAATCGTGGCGGACTGCCTCGTGGGATTAAACGAAGTCCGGATGGTGATGATGCGATCCGTCGCCTGCTCCACCATCGCCTCAAGAGAATTATCGAGGAGGTTAACGAAAACTCGCTGCATCTGATCAGGGTCGACAAAGACTTTGTCAATCCTGTGATCGAGCTCTTTTCGCACCTCCACGTGGGTCAGTGCACCTTCAAACAGTTTGAGGCTTTTCTCGATCAGGTCATTGAGCCCGACCTCAGTAGGCTTGCAGGTCGGGAGTCGCGCGAATTGTGAGAACTCAGCAAGAAGATTCCGAAGCATTCTGGATTCCACGACGATGATGCGCGTCGCTTCAACGAGGATTTTTCGAAACTCCTTGAGTTCTTCACTCTGCGGAAGGGAGTTGGCAATCTTCTCGAATCTTCGATTTATCCGCTCCGCGGAAAGTTGAATCGGAGTCAAAGGATTCTTGATTTCATGTGCCAGCCGACGCGCTACCTCCTGCCATGCCGCAAACTTCTCAGCTCTGATCAATTCAGTCAGATCATCCAGGACTATGAGATATTCCGTTTCGTCTCGAAAAGGAACGGGATTTGCCGTCATTGTCGCAGCCACGAGAAGCGGGCGCTCGTTTCGTTCAATTGTTACCTGCTTGCGATAGGTTCCGAAGAGGCGAGCCCTTTTCTTCATGGCCTGAAAATCAGAATGCAACTTCTCGTCGGCCGCTGCCCGGATCGGTCTGCCAATGATCTCGTCCGGAATTGCCTGGAGCATATTGAGGGCAGCACGGTTGGCTGTACGGATCACGTCGGATTCATCGACAGTAAGAACTCCGGTTGCGATGTTCTCGAGGATCGTTTCGATGTATCGCCTCCGTTCATCCAATCGGACATTGGTGTTCTTGAGCTGAAGGTTAGCTCTCTCTATTTGTGACCGGCCCTCCTTAAGCTCCTCAGCCATTCTATTGAACGAATCCACAAGGATTCCCAGTTCATCAACCGCTTGCACGCCAACCCGATAGTCCAGGTTTCCCTCGGCAAGTTCTCGCGACCCTTCAGCCAAAGCCTCGAGCGGGACGGTTAGCTTCTTAGCAATGAAGTTGCCCAGCCAGACAAATCCAAAAACAAGTGCCAGCGTCGTCATGCTCAGAATGAAGATGAAAGTACCCCGGAGCGAGGCCAGAGTACCCTGGAGATCCTCGTAAACCTGGTTGGCTTCACGGACGCGCTCCACCTCGAATGCGATGCTTGTAGGTACCGAGAAAGACAAAAACAGTACTCGCCCGGGCCCGTCCTTCGAGGAGTCAAGAGGGACGCCGACAGTTCCGCGATCGATAACTCCAGCCTCAGAGGTGATCTTCCTCTCGAGAGCATAGTGGAATCCCTTCACGATGACATCGGAAGCGTCGGCCTTCACAGCGTCATCGATCGGAAAGCCTGCTTCAGCAATCACCGACCCATCCTCCAGGACCAGAGCTGCGCCGTAGAACCCTTTCCTTCGAGCTTGCTGAAGCAGGTCTTCCCCAGCAATCTCCTCATCGTCAGCCAAGACAGCAGTCAGGTTTCGAGCATTGGACACGATCAAGGCCCGCTTCTCGAGGTAGTATTGATCGGCTATTGTCTGTGACGATTGAAGTAGTTGTTCCGAGGGTGCACTCGCCCATTTGGTCAGGTTCTGGTTGATGAGCCCAAACGCCAGAAAGAACATAATGAGGGCGGGGAAAAGCGAAAAGATGATAAAAGTCAGGACTAGCTTAGTTTTGATTCGGCTTCCGGGACGGCGGCCCTGAAACTCAAAGAACAGTCGAATTAGATTTCGGGCCAAGGCAATGGTTAGAGAAAGGACCAGAATAAAGATCAGTGCCCAAATCACAGCCCAGAGACTGAAATTCCAAAGGAAGTTTCGATTGCCGACCGACGAGGGATTTAGAAATAAGATACTTACAAGAAAGGCTGCCACAAAAAGGACGAGGAATCCGGAAACCCAGTAGATCTGGCGCAGGAGTTCCTTCTGTGTCATGGCAGGAAGCGAAAGGCGTGCACGATTCCGGTCGCCCAGTCTGGGATCATACCCACGAGATTAGCTTCGCGCAGTGGGTTTGGCTTCCTGCACGTCACAATTGGGTAGCAGAACATGTCAATCACCGGTATTCTATCACTTTTGAATCTGGAAACTATTTAAAATGCTGAGAATTGGAATTGATACAGGCGGAACCTTCACCGACTTCGTTGTACTTGACGGCCAGAGAATGACAGTAGTCAAGCTGCCTTCCACTCCTAAGGCTCCGGAGAGTGCCGTTCTGGAGGGTTTGGCGAAGGCGGTGAAAGGTCGAAAAGACTTTTTGCTGCAGCATGGGTCTACCGTTGCAACGAACGCGTTGCTGGAGCGCAAGGGGGCTAAGTCGGCCCTGATCACAAACCTGGGGTTTGAAGACCTGATTGAGATCGGTCGACAGAACCGACCTGAGCTTTACAACCTCCAAAGCTCTCGACCAGAGCCACTCGTCGCAAAGAGGGCCAGGATTGGAGTCCGAGAGAGGACTTCTTGGGATGGAAAGCAGATCGTCCCACTGGAACAGAAGTCCCTGAACTGGCTCAAAGGGAAGATTTCACAGCTCAAAGTTGAATCAGTCGCAGTGGTTCTCTTGTACAGTTTCTTGAAGCCGGAAAACGAGCTACGGATTGCCGACGCGCTGGAAGCTCTTGGTTTGCCTATTTCCCTTTCTCACCGAGTCCTCCCCGAATTTCGGGAATACGAGAGAACATCGACAACTGTTGTGAACGCCTACGTTCAGCCGATAATGTCGCGTTACCTGAAAGCTCTCAGCTCGAGTGATTTGGTGAAGCAGGGAAAACTGACTGTTATGCAGTCAAATGGAGGCGTCATCTCAGCACGAGCAGCGAGTTCGGAACCAGTGAGGACACTTTTCTCAGGGCCTGCCGGTGGAGTGGTTGGAGCGTTTGAAATTGCTCGCAAGGCAGGCTATAGCAAGGTAATCACGTTCGACATGGGAGGGACTTCCACGGACGTCTGTCTTTGTGACGGTCGTATTGAAACGACTAACGAGTCGCAGATCGACCACTACCCGATCTCAATCCAGATGATAGGTATTCAGACAGTAGGTGCCGGCGGAGGTTCGATTGCCTGGGTAGATGAAAGCGGACTCCTTAAAGTGGGTCCCCAGAGTGCTGGTGCTGATCCGGGACCAGTCTGCTACGGAAAGGGGCGAGACATCACCGTTACTGACGCCAACCTTTACCTCGAACGGCTCGAGGCCGACTACTTCCTGGGTGGAGAGATGCGCTTGTGCCCGGATCGAGTTCGCCCGGCCCTGAACAGACTTGGCAGACGGTTGCAGAAGCTGGGGAAAAGAGAATGGAAAGCACATGAGATAGCTGAGGGTGTTATCCGGATTGTGAACAGCCAGATGGAACGAGCTTTGAGGCTCATTTCATTGCAGCGAGGTTACGATACCCGGGATTTTTCTCTGGTGACCTTTGGTGGAGCCGGAGGGTTGCATGCGTGCGATCTGGCACGTTCCCTTTTGATACCACGTGTCATCGTACCACCTGATCCCGGGGCATTGTCGGCGATTGGAATAGTACGCTCGGATATCGTACAGGACAGTTCGGTGACCCTTGTTGTGACTACTCAGGAGCGGCGTTACAGGGAGACTCTAGAAGAAGGATTCCGCAACCTTGAGGATGATGTGATCCGTA
The DNA here is from genome assembly GCA_030597245.1 of Acidobacteriota bacterium. GTDB lineage: Bacteria > Acidobacteriota > UBA6911 > RPQK01 > JAPXNP01 > JAUWTT01. The sequence continues at coordinate 2,872 of JAUVSF010000153.1, read as the reverse complement.
AGCTGGGAGAACAGGACTTTTCTCCGGATCAGATTCGAATCGAGAGAAGTGTGGACGTGCGGTATCTCGGCCAGTCGTACGAGTTGAACATCCCGTACTCGGAAGAGGTCATAGATCACTTTCACCAGAGGCATGAGCAGTTCTATGGCTATGCCAGTAAGAGTCTGCCCGTTGAGTTCGTGAATTTGAGGATTAGAGGCAAGGCATACTATCCACTCCCCTCCCTCCGTGAGCAACCTGTGAAGTCCAAGAAGCCTACCGAGGATGCCCTGGTTCAGGAAAAGCAGATTTTCGGGGAGGGCAAGCCGGTGTCGGCAAAATTCTTCCTCAGGCACAAGCTCAAGGCCGGAAAGCTGCTCGAAGGCCCCTGCATCGTTCTCGAGTACAGCTCGACAACCTATATCCCCGCTGATTTTCAGGGTCGGGTCGATCGTTGGCTGAACATCATCCTGGAGCCACGGAAAAGACGCCGGTCAGGTTCGCGAAAGAAGTAGATTCTGGATCCCTGTCGGGGTCGCTCAAGGACCACTCTCCTGGGTTTGGAAGGGCGGGATCGATGCTGGTTTCAGAATCAGTGCAGGTCTCCACGCAATGTTAGTCGAAAGGAACTGGGACTCCCGGTGATTTGGCGATTGAGAGGGGCGAAATGAATCTAACCGTGTTGAGTGATCGCCAGATTCGAAGGCTTCATGAGGCCTCTTTGCGCATTTTAAGCACTATCGGGGTTCGTATACCCCACCGCGAGATGAGGAGGCTGTTCCTTGACGCCGGAGCCGAGGTGATTGATCCGGACGGCATCGTCAAGATCCCCGAGGATTTGGTTTGCAGCTCTTTGGAAAGTGCGGGTAAGTCGTTCACCCTGTATGGTCGTGACCGTACACATCAGGCGAGGTTTGGTGCGGGCACTCGGAACTACAACTCCAGTGCGAGTGAGGTCTTTTGGGTTGAGGATTCCGGAACTCAGCGACGTTATGCATCGCTTCACGATGTTGAAGAGGCTACTCGTCTGGGAGATAGCCTTCCCTTGATCAATATAGTCGGGGCCATGGCGGACCCTCAGGAGATACCGTCTCGATATCGCTGTGTGGAGATAGCGGCTACCCAACTGAGATACACCACCAAGCCGATCTACTTCTTCTTTCATAACAGAACAGCTTCTCGGTATCTCCTGGAACTCATGGCAGCAGTTTGTGGCAGTGAAGAAGCGGCGACTCAATATCCTCTATTCTGTCCGATGCTGGAGCCGATCAGCCCACTTAAGTTTCCGCACGACGGGATTGACCTCCTATTCGAAACAGCACGATTCTCTCTTCCCGTGATAATCGGCCCTATGGCCCAAGTGGGAGCGACTGCACCCGGTACGCTGGCAGGAACTCTGGCTCAGGAGAATGCAGAAATCCTGGCAGGAGTATGTGCAACTCAGTTGATCAAACCGGGGCTGGCGGTCTGCTACGGCGGTATTCCCCATGCCTTTGACATGAAGACTACGCAGCTGGTTTTTGCCGGACCTGAACAGGCTCTGATGTCGATCGCCATGACTCAGCTTGGCAAGTATTATGAGCTTCCGGTCTACATCAACGTGGGTCTCACCGACAGCAAGGTGCTGGACGCTCAAGCGGGCTTAGAGGCGGGCACTACACTTGTATGCGGCGCGCTGGCCGGCGCCGATATCTTCGGTCATTTCGGGATTTGCGGAGTCGATCAGGGTGCATCGCTTGTGATGCTGATGATGCAGCATGAACTGCTGGGTTACGTGGAGCGGATCATGCAAGGTATCGAGGTTAGTGACGAGAAGCTGGGCCTGGATGTTATCCGTTCAGTGGGATGGGATGGGACTTTCCTGGCCGAGGAGCATACGGCCAGACACTTCAGGGACGAGTTGTGGTTTCCCCAGTTGCTGGATCGAGATTACTGGTCGAATTGGGTGGAGCAAGGAGCCGGCACCATGTACGAACGATGTGTTGCCCTGAAGGATCGGTTGCTCAAGGAGCACACCCCGGAATTACTTGAGGATGATACGGCCAAGGAAGTAAATAAGATCCTGGCTGCCGCCAGAAAACATTTGGCTCCCGACACAAACTCAATGGACTGAATCGACGGCAAGACGCTCATAAGGAGCCCCGGAATTCCAGGGTCTGCCCAGGCCAAGCTCGAAACTCGAAATCCGAAGCTCGAAACAAGCTCGAAGGGCAAGGGAGGACTGTTACCTATGTCTTGACCACACCCACAGACTTCCTGATCCCGTGCTCTTGAGTATTGTGTTTTGAGCAGGCTCTAAGCCGTACGATACCAGCCATTAGCGGTGAATGATGAGAGTCGAAGCAGGTCTGGCGCTGCGGAATATCCCATGATACCTTTTCCCCCTAACCGAGGGTTGAACAGAAAGGAGCTGGGGGCTATGCCACAGACCATACTGCCGATCTTTCCGAAGGAGGCTACGCCGATCAACGCGGTCGTGTCGTTTTCCAAGCGGGAGGGAACCGTCTGGTATTTCCATGGATGTTTTCCGGTGTTTTCGCATGGGGAGGAAGATTATGCAAGCTTCAGGATGTACACGAGTCAACTGGTCGAGACGGGGCAGTGCAGGCAGGTGGATATCGTCCGGGCGTTCGGGGTCAGCACGATCAGCGTCAAGAGGCATGTGAAGAAGTTCAGAGCCGGAGGCCCCGGGGCGTTTTTCAGGGGACGGAGGAAGAAGCGGTGCACGGTGTGGACCCCGGAGCGATTGAACCGTGCCCAGGCATTGCTGGATGCGGACCAGTCCCGGGAAGCCGTGGTGGAGCAGCTGCAAGTCAAACCGGATACGCTGTATCGAGCGATTCACTCGGGCCGGTTGGTGGAGCGTAAAAAAAAACGGCTCCAGCCAGAGTGA
>JAUVSF010000158.1 GCA_030597245.1 Acidobacteriota bacterium | reverse complement strand
CTCGCTGCTGCTGAAATTGGTGGATGTCCCCGAGCTGGAAACGTCTATGCCCGCCCGGGGTCCTGACACACTGTAATCCGAACGAGTCAGCCCACCGTTTTACAGTAGACTCGCTCACATTCCACATCTGTGCAATTTCCCGAGACGAGTAAGTACGATGTCCAGTACGATGTCCAGCCATTAGCTTTGTTTACGGCTATTCACTTGGATCATAACACGTGCTTTTAAGGCCGAAAAGGGCTGAGCGGAGAAAGCCGAAAAATTCCTTATTGAAAACCCCTTACCGGGCAGAAGATGTGGAAGTACGCAGTGTCTCGGTTTGCTGAACCCGGGTTGACAGGGGGCGGATTTCGCTTCCAGACTTCAACACTGGTTGGGGCACTGTGCTTCGAATGTCGAATTTGCACTTGGGTGCGCCGGACAACAGAATGGGGTCATGCAGGACGCAGGTTTCATCCTCGAGCAGAAGGCAGTCGAACCGTTTATGAAGAACGGGTACGTTTTGGGCTGTCCTTCCACTGGCCAGGCAGCCTATATCGACCCGGGCGACGAAGTGACCCAGCTTCTCGAGTGGATAGACACTCAAGGTCTTGAACTCGTTTCGATTCTGAACACTCACGGACATATGGATCACATTTGTGGTGTTGGAAGCGTAAAAGAAAGATGGGATGTTCCCATATGTCTGCATCCTGACGACAAGTTTCTTTACGATGCCCTGTCTGAGCAGGGCGAGTGGTTTGGCGTTTCTTATTCTCAAGCTCCAAGACTGGATTGCTATCTCGAGGCGGGACAGGAGATCCGTGTTGGTGATCTGATACTCAAGGTCCACCATACTCCTGGGCACTCACCCGGCAGTGTCTGCTTTGAAACCGCCGGGCGAATTTTCTGTGGAGATCTGATCTTCGCAAGCTCGGTGGGGCGAACGGACCTACCGGGAGGATCTCAATCAGTGCTGCTCGAGTCGATCCGGAACCGAATCCTCCCTTTGGGCGACGAGATGGTTCTGCATCCCGGACACGGCCCGGCAACGACAGTTGGGCAGGAGCGATTGAGTAACCCGTTTCTGGTTGACTTCGAACCTTGAGCGGAGAACGAAGCAGGTACCTCTGGATCGTTGAATTGTGGATGGCCTGACCGGTTTGAGATCTGATATAGTTCTTCGCTCTAATTGACTATGAATACAATCCATGTTGCCCACAGTCCCGACAGCGATGACGCTTTCATGTTCTATGCGCTTGCAACGGGAAAGATCGATACTGGCGGAATCGAATTTGTCCATCATTTGGACGATATTGAATCGTTGAACCAGGCGGCGCTGTCAGGGAAATTCGAAGTCACCGCTATTAGCATCCATGCTTACGCCTACCTGGCCGACCAGTATGCATTGTTGAGTAGTGGAGCCAGTATGGGGGAGGGCTACGGACCTGTCCTGGTGGCCAGAGAGTCCTTTTCCTCGGATTGTCTCGACGAGAAACTCGTGGCTGTCCCCGGGGAGAAGACCTCGGCTCTTTTGGCTCTTCGACTCCATTCACCCGGAATCTCCACTCGCGTCATCCGGTTTGACGAGATCATTCCTGCCGTGGTTGACGGTGAGGTGGATGCCGGACTCGTAATACATGAAGGTCAGCTCTTTTACAGCCGTAAGGGGCTCAGGAAGATTCTTGACTTGGGGGAATGGTGGCGAAATGAAACCGGCTTGCCGTTGCCTTTGGGCGGAAACGCGATTCGTCGTGATCTGGGATCGGGACAGGTGCGGAAGATCGCCGGTTTGATCAAGGAAAGCATCGGTTATGCGCTGGAGCATCGGGAAGAAGCGCTCGAATATGCCCTGAAGTTCGGACGAGGTCTGACTTCTAAAGAGGCTGACCAGTTTGTCGGAATGTATGTCAACAATCGAACTCTCGACTACGGGGTGGATGGTCGAAGAGCGGTCCAGATGTTTCTGGATCGAGGGTTTGATGCGGGATTCGTCCCCCGGCGGATACAGGCGGAATTCATTTGAGCTGATATTCATGAAGATTACAGCAAGAACAGAATATGCGACGCTCGCGGTGCTGGAGTTGGCTTTGAGAGAAGGGGCCAGCCACGTCCAGACGAAGGAAATTGCAGAGAAGCAGGGCATTCCCCTCAAATTCCTCGAGCAGATACTGAGCCAACTCAGGACGGCCGGGGTCGTAAAGAGCGTGCGCGGTGCTTCCGGTGGTTATTCTCTGGCCCGTGCTGCTTCGGCGATCTCTTTGAAAGATGTTGTGGTTGCTGTTGAAGGTGATTTGCGTGGGACCGAGTCTATCATCGGAGTTCGAACCGGTTTGACTGTCTGGCAGGAATTGCAGGATGAGTTTTTAAGCCGCCTGGCCTCGATTTCTTTCCGGGATCTTGTTGACAGGAAACTGAAGGAAAGTCGTATTCCCAATTTTCAGATCTGAATGGTCTGGGGTCTTGGAGTGTTGAGTCTTGGCGTGAGACGAGTTTATTCCACGCAAAGCCCGCTAAGACGCTAAGGGCTTGAATGAACACTGACTCTTTGTTGCTACTTCCCCGATCACCGATTACTGATTACCGATTACCGATAACGGGGTAGATCATCTTCGCATTTCCTGAAAATTCGCAGCGTTTTATCGACCGCCGACCGGCCGGCATGCGGAGAAGTGAGACCTGGGAAGCCAAACAGCTCGACGTAGCGTTCCGGTGTGTCTACGTTGGTGAGGATGCCCGGATCATTGAGGTCCACGTAGAGCACAGATGTCCGGTTATTTCTTACTACGAAGCGTGCCCCTTCGGAAAGCGGGGCGTCGCTGAGGTCCGCATAGAACCTGTATGGAAACAGCACTGGATGCCCCCTTCTCCCCAGGTACCGCGGGAGGATTATGCAGTCCCGATTCTTGAGGTGTTCTGAAGCCAGGCAGTTGAGTGTTTCTACGGAGACCGTGGGGTGGTCAACGGGATGGGCGATAAATGCCGACCCATGGTGGAAATGAGGGAGAGCGATCTTCAAGCTGGATAGTGGGCCCTGTTCAGGGGAAGGATTGTGAAGGCTCCGGAAGGAACCTGTATCAATCTGCCGCCGGATACGAGAGTGGTCACTTCCAAGGATGACCAGTGGATCCAGGCCTGCTTTTCTATGTCGGCTCAGTATCGTGCCCAGGAAGGTACCGTGTCCCAAGGGCAGAAGGGCTTTCGGAAAACCCATTCGTGTCGAGTCTCCAGCGGCGAGAATCACAGAGCATACTTTTATTCTGTTCACCGAACCTCCGGACGTGTTCTTGTATAATAGACTGGAAATCTTTCCAGGTGTTTAGTTTCGCTGATCGACTTGCAGGTCGATCATGCTACGGATATTAGTCTTATGGCAATACAAGTTACTGAGAGTGCAGCGAACAAGATCAAAGATGGGTTGAAAAAGGAAGGGTACCCGGATGGGGGTCTCAGGCTCGGCGTCAAAGGGGGTGGATGTTCGGGCTTGAACTACGTGATTCGTTTTGAAGAAAGTCAGAAACCTGGAGACAAGGTGTTTGAACACCACGGAGCCAGGGTTTTCGTTGACTTCAAGAGCCTGCTCTACCTGAAGGGGACGACTCTGGACTGGCAGGGGACTCTTATGCAGGAGGGCTTCATGTTCCTTAATCCGAATGCCCAGAGAACTTGCAGTTGTGGGATCTCGTTCTCGGTCTAGCTACGGCTCTTCATCAGGTTCACTCAATGATGGTTGTTGCTTGCATAACTGATCTTTTCTTCCAGTCCAAGGTCGTGGAGACCGCGAGACACCTTCGAGTGGATCTTGCGATTGCTGGATCTGAGACCAAACTCGATGAAGTGATTCGAGAAGACGCGGGTTCTACTTTTCTGGTGGATCTCTGTTTCGGGAACATGCACGGAGTTGAGGTAGTCAAGCGGATCCGCCGCGAGTTCCCTGAGGCACGCGTAGTTGCCTTTGCCCCACATGTTGAAGAAGGTCTCTTGGACGCGGCACGTCAGGCCGGGGCTACCGAAGTGATGTCTCGGGCCAAATTCACGAAGACGCTCCCTGACATCCTGCTCCGAATAGGCAACTAGCCGAACTTAGCGTCTGCCGGCGCGAGCCCCCGTGAAAAGTAAGTAGTAAGAAGTAAGTAGTAAGCAGTAATCGGCCTGCCCTCGATAGCTCGAAGAGCGAAGGAGGGTGATCAGTGATCGGTAATCGGGGTGATCGGTGGAACCGGGGACGTTCTCAGCGGTAGGATTCACCACCAAGACACCAAGCACACCAAGAAAATGTCACCCAAAACGCGGGACAATTGTTACAAGACCCAAGACCCAAGACCCAAGACCCAAGACCCCGAGACCCCAAGACCCCAAGACCTAAATCCTACTCCTCGAGAGTCCCACTGCAACAGACTCCACCTTGTTCTTGAGATCGGTCGGAAACTTCTTTACTTTGATTGTGACTCGTTCGATCCGTTGATCGCTCAGTATCTCTGTACAGATTCTGTTCGCTAATGACTCGATCAACGAGTATGGTCCCGCCTTGGCGATCCGTTCCACGGCATGCACAATCGCCACATAGTCGACGGTGTCGGACAGATGATCGCTTTCAACAGCTGCCGTGAGATCGGCCTCGAGAATGATGTCGATGACAAGGGGCTGTGGGCTTTTCTGCTCCTTCGCGCTGACACCGATCTTGGTAACTGTGTGCAGACCGGTTATTTCGATTTGCTGAAGACTCATTTTGGGGTTTCCAACCTCTCAACAAAAGATCTCAAGCGAGCCCAGTATTGATCGCCCCCGACAACATATTGGTCGGCATGTGAGGCTCCTGGAACAACGAACAGCTCCTTATCTCCCTGGACCAGTTCAAACAACTCCTCGCCGACTTGAAGGGGGACGATTTCGTCGCGGTCTCCATGGATAACCAGGATCGGGCACTGGACCTCTTCAAGGTAGCGTATTGTAGACAACTCATATCGAGAAAAGAAAGCCAGAAAACGCAACAGAGCGGGGTGATGACTTAGCAGGGTCTTCTTGTCGGGAAAGGTCGCTTCGAGAATCAGGCCGGCTGGAGGTATGCTTGCTGCTGCGAAAGAAGCCGTGACACCCCCCAGTGATCTGCCGAAATAGATCACCTTTCTATCTCTCCGATACAGTTCATCCCGGTAGAAGCGAGCAACCGCTTCGCTATCCAGGTAAATCCCTGCTTCGTCGGGTGATCCCGGACTCTGACCAAACCCGCGATAGTCGAAAACGAGGACGTTGTACTGCTGTTCAAACAGTGACAGAATCAGGTCCAGGCGCCCCATCGAAATGTTTCCCGCGTTACCATGGAAGAAGATGAAGTCAGCGAGAGCGTTTTCCCGGTGGAGATACCAAGCTGAAACAGTGGAATTGTCAGAAGTCGGTATGGTGAGCTCGCGGAAATCAACTCCAAAATCTCTGGGCGTCTTGGGAATCTCCTTGCTCGGAAAGAAAGTCAGTCTGGGTTCAAGCAGAAGGACAAGTACTTTGAGCAACACAAACGAAAGCGCGGCAATCGCTAAAAGGTAAATGATTGTTTTCATGCCGGAGGCTGAATAGTTTACTCGCTTTCACTGCTCCAGTATATTCTCGGGAGGAAAGGAGTAGAAATGCCATTGAACAACGACATTACTATCAAATACTTGGGTCACGCCACCTTCCTTTTCACCACCCCCGGGGGGAAGAGGGTCTTGCTTGACCCGTGGGTTGACAACAATCCGGCCTGTCCTGAAGAAGCGAAGGCTCTGGAAGGGCTTGACACGATGCTGATCACGCACGCCCATCCCGACCATATGCAGGATGCGGTTGCCCTTGCGAGGCAGTTTCGACCCCAGGTCGCCTGCAACTACGAAATCTCTATCTGGCTGGGAAGAAAAGGTGTCGAGAATGTGACGGGCATGAACAAAGGCGGGTCTGTCTCACTCAATGACGTAAAGGTAACCATGACCAATGCCCATCACAGCAGTGGGATTCTCGACGACGACGGTTCCATGATTTACGGCGGCGAACCGGCAGGTTTCGTTATTGAGTTCGAAAATGGATTCCGGATCTATCACGCGGGCGACACCTGCGTCTTCGGCGATATGAAGCTGATTGCTGAATTGTATGAGCCCGATCTGCTGCTCCTGCCAATTGGGGATCTGTTCACGATGGGTCCTCGAGAGGCGGCTTACGCCTGTCGTTTGATGAAGGCAAGACAGGTCATACCGATGCACTACGGGACATTCCCAGTGTTGACGGGAACTCCCGAACAGTTAAGGGAGTTGACGAGCGACCTGAGGACAGAGGTGATTGCGCTGCAGCCGGGAGAAGCTCTCACCTGATCGAGACGTAATCTGAATAGTCGCTTTTGGAAACCAATGACAGACGAATTCCTGGAACAGTACAACGCAGTCAAGAATGGAGTTGGTTGGAGAGACCTGACTCAGGAACGAAGTAGATTCGCGGCAGGCGGACCGGACAGGATTACTTTTCTCCACGCTCTCTTGAGTAACGATGTCGAGTCGCTTGGTGAAGACACCGGTGTATATACGACCCTTGTGACTCCAACCGGAAAGATTATTGCGGACTTCTATTGCTATCGCCTTGCCGAATTCGTGCTACTTGACGGGAGAAAAGACCTGGTTGATAAGCTTATCACTAAGCTCCAGGAATACATCATTATGGACGATGTGGAGTTGACGGATATCAGCTCTGAGTACTCTCATGTCTCTTTTCAGGGATCCGAAGCCTCACAGTTGCTTAGATCCAAACTGGGGAATGTTCCTGATCTTTCTCCCCTTGGGATTGCGCACTGTGCCTGGGAGGAGCATCCGGTTGTTGTGATACGAAAGGATGAGCTCTCGACCCCCGGATTCGAACTGCTTCTTCCATTTGAGGCTTTGTCTGGGTTTTTGGCAGGATTGACTTCGGTGGACGCCGGACTGGAGATTAGAGAGTTAGGCGATCAGGCCTATGACGTGCTCCGCCTGGAGCAGGGAATTCCGATTTACGGGATCGATATGTCCGAGAAGAATAACCCCCTGGAAGCCGGCCTGAAGGAGTCTTACAGCCTCACCAAGGGATGCTTTGTCGGTCAAGAGGTCGTCGGCAGGGCAACGAACATTGGGGGTGTGGCGCGGCTGCTTTCTCGAATTCAGTGCTTGGATCAACCGGTTCCGGAAGCAGATGGGAAGATCTTCTCGGAGCAGGGGCAGGAAATAGGCTGGATTACCAGTGCAGGGTACTCACCCGGGTTGGGCTTTCCGATTGCGTTGGGCTATTTGAAACGGGCTTTTTCTGTACCGGACTCGGAGTGTTTCATAGGGTCGCGTTCGGGCAAGATCCCGGCGCGCATCGTGGAGACGTTTGACTGAGTTTATGAGGTGGAAGCTGATAGCGTGGATATTCGTTTCTTTCGTCCTGGTGGGCTTGGCGAACGCGGAGTCGGGCGAATTAGGCGAGGCTGTCTGGCTGGCCACCCTCGGTGAGTACGAACCGGCCATCGCTCTTTTTGAAGCATCGCTCAGCGAGAAGCCGGATGATCCTGTCTGCAACTACTTCGCAGGTGTCTCACATTTCTTCCTTGGAGACCTGGAACAGGCGGAACTGTTTCTTGAGCGAGCCGTTGAAAACAGAGCCAACTTTCCGGAGGCATACTACTGGCTTGCCCAGGTGCTTTCGAGAGAGGGTGAACAGGAACAGGCGGGTGAAGTGACTCGAGCGGGGCTTCAAGCATTCCCGGAGAATGAAAAACTGCTCAAGCTCGCTTCGAAGCTGAGGGCTCTGAAGGCCGGTGAAACGACAACCGTTGATGATCCGGACACTCCCTGAGTTTGGGGCTCGGAACTGGGGATCAAACCACAAAATCACTAAGACACAAGAAGATTCTACCAGTGCTTTCGTGCTTTAGTGGTTGGTCCCGGATTAACGCCTCGTTGCGCACGCTGGGAACTGGGGACCGGCAATCCTGTCTTTGCCTCATCAGAACTGATTCTTCCCGGTTGTCTTCAACGGAGGTAGAGAATAACATTGGCCTCCAATGACACTCGACGGAAAGACCGCAATGGTCACTGGTGGCAGTGCTGGAATCGGAAAGGCCGTAGCCCAGAAACTGGGAGAACACGGAGCGAGGGTTGCCATCTGTGGAAGGTCCTCGGAACGGTTGGAAGAGACCGCTGCGCAGCTGGCCGCTACAGGGATTGAGGTTCTGCACGCAACCTGTGACGTGCGGCAGTTGCCAGAGGTGGAGCGTTTCGTTGACGCGGCGGCGAAGAAATATGGGACTATCGACATCCTGGTGAACAACGCCGGGGCAATCCGGGAGACTCCACTCGCTGAGGCTAATGACGAGGCCTGGCATCGGATTCTTCAGTCAGTCCTTGACGGCACCTATTACTTCACCTCCCGTGTTCTCGAGTACATGCCGGACAACGGACGAATCGTCAACGTCTCCGGTGTCCTGGGAAAGATCGGCGTACCGGGCTCATCGGCTTATTGTGCAGCCAAGCATGGACTTATCGGGTTTACAAGAGCGGCGTCGCTTGAACTGGCCCCACGCGGGATCACTGTGAATGCTGTCTGTCCTGGTTGGGTTGAAACAGATCTTGCGCGAGAGGTAATGGGAGGGATTGCAGAGAGTGCGGGGATGACCTACGAAGAGATTCGACGGGATGCCCTTGCACGGGTTCCTTTAGGGCAGATGATCCAACCCGAGGAGATCGCTTGCCTGGTGCATTTTCTAGTCAGTTCGTGTGGGGCGAACATTACTGGCCAGGCTTACAACATCTGTGGCGGGCAAGTCATGCACTGAAGGCTGGTGCCCAAATGAGATTTCGCCGCTTGTCCTCCGACACAGGCTTTTCCGGTGAGAACTCAGAGGAAGTGGAATGAAGACAACTGTCAATCGAAGAGAGTTTATGAAGGCGTCAGCTGGTGTGGGTCTCGCTCTCGGCACTCCCATCTTCGGTTTTCAAGATGCAATATTCAGGACTGCCCTTATTGGGAGCGGTTGGTGGGGCATGAATATCCTGCGTTGTGGCCTGGAAGCCGGAAGATGCAGGGTAGTCGGTCTGTGCGATCCGGATCGGAACATCTTAATGCCGGCTATTGAGGAAGTGGGGCGTCTGGCGGGTGAAACTCCGGCCGGCTACTCTGACTACAGAGAGTTGCTGGCTGCGGAGAAGCCGGAAGTCGTCATCGTTGCCACTCCGGATCACTGGCACCCTCTCATCACCATCGCAGCTGTTGAGGCCGGGGCTCATGTCTATGTGG
>JAUVSF010000692.1 GCA_030597245.1 Acidobacteriota bacterium | reverse complement strand
TTGCACCGGCCATGAATGTCGAAATGTGGCGGCATCCAGCGACCGTGTCCAGCGTTAAGACTCTCCGGGAGCGGGGTGTCGTCTTTGTGGACCCCGAATCAGGCTACCAGGCGTGTGGTGAGCGTGGGGAAGGGAGGTTGGCAGATCCAGCCCGGGTCGTGTCCATGGTGGGGTCCGTCCTGCAGAGAACCGATAGTCTCGCAGGGAAGTCGGTTCTAGTGACGGCTGGACCAACGATCGAAGATGTTGACCCTGTTCGGTTTATTTCTAACCGATCATCGGGAAAGATGGGCTACGCCCTGGCAGCGGAAGCATCTAACCGCGGTGCGTCAGTCCACCTCATTTCGGGTCCCTCTGCTCTGGAGGCGCCTCCGGGTGTGAAGGTGACCCGAGTCCGGTCCGCGAAGGAAATGGCGGAACAGGCTTACTCCAGTTTTCCTGCTGCCGATATTGTGGTCAAAGCAGCTGCGGTTGCTGACTACACTCCTGTCAGTGTGGCTGCAGAGAAGACAAAGAAGGAAAGTTCTCGGTGGATGCTCGAACTGCAGCGAACTGAAGATATTCTCCTTGAACTCGGGAAACGTAAAGAGAGTCAACTCCTGGTCGGTTTTGCTGCCGAGTCGGAGAATTTGGTTGAAAATGCTACTGAGAAACTTCGCCGGAAGAACTTGGATCTGATTGTTGCCAACGATATCTCTCAAACCGGAAGCGGTTTCGAGACGGATTTTAATCAGGTTGTATTGATTGACCGTAAGGGACGGGCTGAAGAGTCACCTCTTCTTCCAAAGAACCAGATCGCCAAACGAATACTGGCTAAAGTCGAGAAGTTGTTGCAACAGGCCTCCATGATTTCTGAAGCCTCAAAAGAGTCTTAGGCCGTTGTGAAAGAGGCTTGCTGGTTTTCTTTCCAGCGCCGCACTTTATGTGCTCAGAGGGGAAACTGTCATTGACAATGAAAAGCGGATTTGTAGCAATTGTCGGAAGGCCGAATGCGGGTAAATCAACTCTCTTGAACCGGCTTCTCGGGTACAAGATTTCGATTGTCAGTGACAAACCACAGACGACCCGGAATCGAATTCTCGGAGTTCACAATTCCGACGAGGGCCAGGTCATATTTGTGGATACGCCGGGCATACACAAGCCGGGCTTCCTGCTGAACAAGCGGATGATGGAGAACGTTTACCAGGCGATGCGTGACGTGGATCTGTTAATCCACATGGTTGACGCCTCTGAGCCCTTCGGAAAGGGGGAGAAGTTTGCTCTGGATCTGGTCGCTCATTCTGGTAAGCCCTGCCTTCTCCTTTTGAACAAAATCGATTCGATGAACAAGGGTAAGGTTCTTCCCAGGATTGAGCTGTATAACGAGCAGGGCAGTTACGCAGAAATCATCCCGGCCTCCGCGCTTGATGGAACCAATGTGGATCTTCTCATCGAGAAGATAATGGAGTACTTACCTGAGGGGACTCAGCTGTACCCTGAAGATTACGAGACCGATAAGTCAGAGCGTTTTTTTGTAGCTGAACTTATCCGAGAGAAGGTCTTGGCACGAACACGTCAGGAATTGCCCTATTCAACTGCAGTCCAGATAGAAGAGTTCGATGAAACCCGAAGGGAAGAGGACTTTGTTCGCATTACCGCTTCCATTATTGTCGATAAGCCGGGTCAGAAGAGGATTGTAATTGGCCGGGGTGGAAAAATGAGCAAGGAGATCGGAGTTTCGGCGAGAAAAGACATCGAAGAGCTTCTGCAGGTAAAGAAGATCTATCTGGAGCTCAATGTCAAGATCCTTCCAGAATGGCGGAACCGCCATTACCTGCTCGACGAGCTGGATCTTATTTAGAAGAATAAAACAACGTTGGTACGCAGGAGACTTTGCAGTTGACAGACAGAAACTCGAAGCTGCCCCATTCAGAGCTCAAAGCGCAAGTCGTGGAGCAGCTGAAATTCTTCTCGGATCTTGGCGTAACCCACCTCAGAGTCGAGCGTCCCGGTACCCGGGATGCCGACCGGCACATCTCGCTGGAACAGATCCGTGCTGATTTGGGAGATTGTACGCGTTGCAAGCTCCATGGCGGTCGCAGGAACATCGTCTTTGGAACAGGGGATCCGGACGCAGACCTGATGTTTGTGGGGGAAGCGCCTGGGGCTGACGAGGACCTCCAGGGTCTGCCTTTTATAGGTAAGGCCGGAAAGTTGCTGACCCGAATCATTGAGGCGATCGGGCTACAAAGGGAGCAGGTCTATATTGCCAATATCTTGAAGTGCAGACCTCCTCAGAATCGAAATCCTCAGCCCGATGAGGTGGAGTCCTGTGAGCCGTTTCTCTTCCAGCAGATCGAGGCTGTCCAGCCGATGATCATCGTGGCGCTGGGCAGATACGCGGCACAGACCCTTTTGAAGTCCACCACGGCTATCAGCAAGCTTAGAGGCAGGTTCGTTGAGTATCGTGGCGGCCTTCTGATAGCCACATTCCATCCCTCCTATTTACTGCGAAACCCTTCAGCAAAACGTGAAGTCTGGGAGGATATGAAAAAGGTGCGTAGTACGCTTCAAGAGCAGGGCAGTCGCTACTATC
>JAUVSF010000197.1 GCA_030597245.1 Acidobacteriota bacterium | reverse complement strand
CCCTGGGCTCTGCGCATATCGCCCCGCGAGGCGGGGCTGAACTGGGGACTGGGAGCTGGAAACCCGCATCCGCCTTAGCTGTTCGAGCTATGGCGCGACAGGTCCGCCTTCGCTCTTCGAGCTACGGAGGACAGGTCCGGCATTTGTCACTTGTCATTTGTCCCTGGAACCGGGTACTTCAACAGCGGACTCAGAAGCCCCTACAGCGCGAATGCCTTTAGCCCGACCGCACTTCCTCCCTGCGTAGCGAATGTGTTAGAACACGTTCTCCATGGGTGCAGAATCGACCAGCGGCAGGCTTGTCTCGTTAGATGCTTTCAGGGGATTGACGATCGCGGGAATGATCCTGGTGAACAATCCTGGAGATTGGGAGACCGTTCACCCGCCTTTACTGCATGCGGAGTGGCACGGGTGGACACCTACCGATCTGATCTTTCCCTTTTTCCTCTTTATTGTTGGTGTTTCGATGGCGTTCTCCTTCGGCAAGAGGCTGGAGTTGGGTGGGAGGAGCGACCTGTACCGGCAGGTCATTAGGAGAGTCTGATCATCTTCGCCCTTGGCCTTCTCCTGAATCTGTTTCCCAGTTTCGATTTCTGGAGTCTGCGCGCAGTCGGCGTTCTGCAGCGTATTGCAGTGGTCTATTTTGTTGTCTCTCTCATCGTCATGCACACGTCAATGCGCACCCAGGCTTGGATTTCGGGCGGGGTGCTCTGTATCTATTGGGCGGTTATGACTGCCGGCGCCGCGTTACAGTTTCTTGCCGTGTGTTATTGGTTGATTGATATCAAGGGCTACAAACGGTGGGCCTACCCGGCGATAGTCTATGGAATGAACGCTATTGCAGTTTACGCCCTGTCAGGTATGGTGGGCGATCTGCTTTACGTGATCCAAGTCCCGTCTGAAGGTGGGACCACGAGTGCTAAGGCATGGATTCTTGACCACGCCTTCGCGTCCTGGGCCGGACCCATGGACGCTTCTCTGGCCTTTGCAGTCATCTACGTGATCATATGGTTTTTTCTGATGGACATTCTGTACCGGAAGCGAATCTTCATTAAGGTATAGGTGTCAACTCCCAACTCCCAATCCCCAGTTCTTGGCTCCCAGGTCGAGCCCCTGAGACCGCTCGTCGTTCGTCGTTTGCCCCAGCCCCCAGTTCCTACTTCCCAGCTCCCAGTTCGAGTTCTCTTACCAATTGAAACAGGAGTCTTGTCAGCACACTGGCCCCGGAGACGCCCACTTCCGGTGAACGCTTTACTTCTTTGGTTGCACGCCTGATTCGTCGCATGAGTTGAGCCTGAGCTCGAAGGAATCGATTCGGTGTCAGAGTCTCGGTTTCCTGTCGACGCAGGTATTCAATTGTCAGGCGGCGTTGGACAAGTCGGAGATCCGTGATCAAGCCTTTTCTCGCTACAGCTTCAAGTCGGTGCTCGGTCCTGACCTTTTCCAGCCCGTCCCGGAGGCGTCCCAGCTCTAACACATCTCCGATTGCGTAGAAGTTCACTGCTGACGAGTGCAGATCCCTGCCAGTGGTCAAACTTATGTCAATCACACTCATGCAGCTTGGGAAGTAAGTAGCTGACGCCAGCGTGGTGGAAAACTCTTCAGAATACCCGGCTCTTATGGCATCATCCCTCCGTCGCAGAAACCGTTTCTGTTCTTTCTTGACTGGAAGCAATTCGGAGAGGAGGTCGGCTCTCAATTCACCCAGGGGCGCTTTGTAAGTTTCTACCAAGGTCGACAAATCTGCTGTGTTCGCACCGCTCATCAAAAGCCAGTCCACGATCCCCCGAACCGAGTCAACGATGTCATCGATAGCGCGATATTGAGCGTCGATCTCGACGTTGCTGTCCTGGAGAAAGATCTCGTCGAAAAGATACCCCAGATTGAGGATCTCATGGGTCGCAATGACAGCCCGTATAGCTTCGCCTGGTGTGGCGCCGGTATGTTCAATAACCTGATGTAGGAATCCGGGCCCCAAACGATCCACCAGGCAGTTTGTCAGTTGAGTTGCCACAATCTCTCGCCTCAGGGGGTGAGCCCGGATGTTTTCTCCAGCCCCCTGCCTCAGGAGAACCGGGAAATAGTCGCGAAGGTAGTGCTCGAGAATCGGCTCGTCCGAGATGGAACTCCTGGTAAGAGTCCGTTTGAGGCCCATTTTCGTGTAAGCCGTGAGGACCGCGAGTTCGGGCCGAGTGTAGCCCTGTTTCCGTCTCAGTCGCCGCTTTAACTCTTCACCGTCCGGAAGGAATTCGACGTTTGGCTTTAAGCCTCCTTCCAGAGCCAGGTACCGTTGCAGAGACTTAAAATGGTTGAGTCCCTGAGTTCCGAGTCTGGCTGCCATCGAAAGGCCGAGGGCCTGGTGGTAGTTGTTTTTCAGTACAAGTTGGTTGACTTCGGCGGTCATCCGTTCCAGCAGTTCATTTCGTTCGACCATCTCAAGCTTGCCGTTATCGATATCCGGTTGGAGAAGTATTTTGATATTCACTTCGTGGTCGCTCATTTCTACGCCGCCTGAGTTGTCGACAGCATCCGTGTTGATACGACCCCCGTTCAGAGCAAATTCAATGCGAGCTAACTGGGTCAATGCGAGGTTACCTCCCTCCGCCACAATCCGCGCTCTGAGATCAGAGGCATCAATCCTCACCCGATCATTATTGGGATCACCTACATCGCTGTCACGCTCCGTACCGGCTTTTACATAAGTTCCAATTCCGCCACTCCATAAAAGGTCAACCTCCATTCGGAGGATATGGCGGATGAAGTCTTGTCCGCTGACTGCTTCCTCGTTCAGCTGGAGGCATTCTTGGATCTGTGGTGTCAGCTGAATCGATTTGGCGTGGCGGGAGAAAACTCCTCCTCCCTCACTGATCAATTCCTGTCGGTAATCCTGCCAGCTCAAGCTTGGTTCACGAAAGAGCCTTTCTCTCTCTTTGAAGCTTTGCTGAGGATTCGGGTCGGGGTCAAAGAAGATATGCCGGTGGTTAAAAGCCGCAATGAGCTTGATCTTGTCGCTGTACAACATGCCGTTACCGAAAACGTCACCCGACATGTCTCCGATCCCAATTGCGCTGAACTCTTGAGTCAGAGGATCGATTCCTAATTCCCGAAAATGCCGCTTTGCACACTCCCAGGCACCTTTGGCGGTAATCCCCTCCTTCTTGTGGTCGTAGCCGTGAGACCCTCCCGAGGCGAAAGCATCGCCCAGCCAGAACTGGTACTCGCTACTCACTCCGTTGGCGGTGTCACTGAATGTTGCGGTCCCTTTGTCAGCAGCTACCACCAGATACGGGTCCGGATCGTCGTAGATCACAAGGTTGGCTGGGTGGACTGTTTGGCCCTCTTCAATGTTGTCAGTCAGATCTAAAAGACCTCGGATGAAAACCTTGTATTGCTGTTCTACATGTTCTTTGAGTGCGTCTGGATCGCGCGGTGGCATCTTCAAGACGAAACCGCCTTTGGACCCTTCAGGAACAATCAGGGTGTTCTTGGTCATCTGGGTTTTCATCAGCCCCAGAATCTCAGTTCTGAAGTCATCTGGTCGATCGCTCCATCGAAGGCCCCCTCGGGCAATGCGACCGCCTCGCAAGTGGATCGCCTCGAGATAGGGGCTCGAAATAAAGATTTCTCGAAAGGGGCGGGGTTCAGGGATCCTGTCGAGATCCTTCGATTGAACTTTCACGCTGATGCAAGGTTTGTCGAGGTAGAAGTTGGTTCTCGTTGTAGCGGCGATAAGGTTGAACGTAAAGCGTAGGATCTCATCCTCGGGAAGTGAAGAAACCGACTGTAGGCTCGAGAAGAATACTTGCTCAGCCTTTTGTATGGACTCGGTTCGGCTTTCTATCCCCGGTTCAAATTTCGCCTGAAAGTAATCGTGGAGCCTGGCGGAACAGTCGGGATTGTCGACCATCGTTCTTGTGACAAAGGTCAGGCTCGCGGCAGGGACCAACTGGAATAAATAGGCACGATACGTTCTCAGAAGGGCCACCTGACGAGCTGTAAGCCCTGCCGCCAAAACGAGATGATTGAGGGAATCATCCGTGACCTCTCCTGTCAGAATCGCCAGAAGTGCATCTTTGAGCCGATCTCCATCTCTCTCGATGTTGATTCTGGAACCCGACGAGTCCTGAACACGGAATATGTCGATGGATCTGTCAGATAATTGTTGCTGGTCTTCCCTGTTGAGTGCGTAATTGATCTGCTCGAAGATCTTCAGCCCAAGGTTCTCGAGGACCGGGAAAACCCTGGCTAAAGCCAGGCTCTCGGCAGGGTAGATCCTGAGACGGGTGGTGGCCTCCGGGTACCGCGTTTCCACCGGGTTGATCAAGCCGATGCCAAAGGGCTTCTTCCCTAGAGATTCCAGGTTTGCAATATCAACGATTGCGTTAGGAATCTGGACCCCTGCCTTGTATCCATCAGTGAACAGCTGTGAATATTTCTTCGACAACTCGTGGCCTTGGGTGTTAAATCGCCTGAGGAGTTCCTCTTCAAGAGCGTCATCCCAGGATCTGGACAGTTCCGCCACTTTCTCGTCAAGTTCGCTAAAGCTGATGTCCTCATAGTTCAGCGAGCTGGAGAAGAAGAAATGCAAGCGTACTTGAGATTCGTCGTCCTCGGTCATCGCCAGTCGGTAATCAACGTGTGTGGCTTTCAGGGCTTTGGCAAGGTAGTCTTGAATTCTCTGTCGAACGATTGAGTTGAACTTCTCACGAGGCATGATGACCATCACCGAGGATCCACGGTGTGAAGGATCGAGCCGTATGACCAGACGAACCCCGCGCTCACGCTCGGTGTGCATGATCCTCCGGACGTCCCGGTGCAAGTCTTCCGGTTCTAACCAGAACAGCTCACTGATGGGAAAAGAGTCGAGTATCCTGAGAGTCTGCTTGAAGTCGTAAGACCCTTCTTTGGCTCGTTCCAGTTCCATGATCTTACGCAGCTTTCGACGGAGAATCGGTATCTGATTGATCGGTGTTGAAAAAGCACGTGACGTGAACAAACCGACGAAGCGCTTTTCTCCTGTCAACCGTCCTGTCGCATTGAACTCCTTAATCCCTATGTAATCCATCCGAGCACCCCCGTGCACTGTCGACTCCGCGGTTGTCTTGGTGACAAGCAGGAGGGGGGGGCTACTCATCTGATTGAGAATCCGTTCCGGCAGAGTGGAAACAGCAACGGGCTCGAAGTACTTGCTTTTCCTGGCATCGCCGAGGATTCCGAGCCCGGAGTCGCGTTTCACCCGGGCGAATATCTCACCACCAGCTTCTGCCAGCTCGTATTCCCGATAGCCCAGGAACACAAAGTTATCTGCATCGAGCCAATCCATGAAGTCTGCATACTCACGGAGAACGGATTTCTTCTCTGGAACCTGCGGTGATTCGGCTTCCGGCGACAGTGAAATGATTTCGTCTCGAACCTCCCTGCATTTCTCTCTCAGGGCGGTGTAGGCATCGGTTGCCAACCTGACGTCCTCCAAAACCCGTTTCACTTCCGTTTCCAGCTCTTCCAACCGGGTCTCATCCTCAATCCGATCGATCAAAAAAAGCTCGTAAGATTCGGATGTTGTCGCTGCTGTGTGCCCCATGAAAATCTCTTGGATCCGACCTTCCGCATCACGATCTACGCTGAGTACGGGGTGGATCAGATGACGCAGTGCGATGTTCTGCTTCCTGAGACAAACTTGAACCGAATCAACCAGGAAGGGGCGATCCTCAAGGGTCACTTCAAGCGCTGAGTAGTCGGTTTCCCAGCCGTCTGTATCCAGGCGCGGGTTGTAGGTCCGGACAACTGCTTCACCGGCAGTCCGTCGACTCATCAGGTCAAGTGCGCCCTGAGCTAACGCGGTCAACTGCGGAGCAGTAAATAGCTCAAGGAACTGCGGGGGCGCACTCTCGAAGATGATCGTTGCGAGGTTCTCGACGAGTCGTATTCCCGAATGAGGAACAATGCTCTCGATATGAGTTTGGAGTTGTCGTAAAGTGACGGCCATCGTGCAACCCTTTTTCTTGGTTCTAGATGACAGCAATAGAGGCGTGTTGCTGAAACTGCACCGGATTGGCAAGTGTAGAATGAAGGATCATTGCGACCGGGAAAAGGTAGCTACGTTTTCCGTTCATAGGCGTTAATGCTCGCTCGGATTCCGTATAACTTCAACTAAAATCGAAAAAAGACCTCTCGAGAGATCGATGCAAGTCTTGAAACGTAGGACCTGGTGGGGTCTCGGGGTCTCGAAGTCTCGCGGGCATTAGCCCCTCAGTCGAGCTCCTTGAGGAGTGTCGACTGGTCATCGAGGTGTTGTTTCAGGCGCTCGGCTGACGGTGCATTTTCTGCTCGGGCACTCCAGTAGGATTTGAGTGCAGCTTCGACAGCGCAGACTCCTGATGTTATACATTCTCGTCAGGCTCGGTACAATATGCCGGGTTTCTCAAGAAAATGGTCGCTGGTTCTTGGTTGGCGAGATCAGGCAACAGTTCGACAATGTTGCCCCTACGATACTGTTCGCCCCGGTTTGAGCCTTGATCTGCCGGCAAGAGGACATGGAACAACCTCTGTGAAACTGTGAGCGAAACCAAAGAAAGTAATCCCCAAACAGTAACTTTTGCCCGCGACCTTGGGCTCTTTGAGGCCACGATGATCGGCATCGGAGCCATGATCGGTGCGGGCATCTTTGTTCTAACCGGTATAGCGGCGGGTGAAGCGGGTCCAGCCTCTATTCTGGCTTTTGCTCTGAACGGTGTCGTCACACTGTTAACCGCTTTCGCTTACGCCGAACTTGCCTCGGCTATACCGCGAGCAGGCGGCGGTTACTCATTTGTTCGCATGGCCTTCCCCGGTGTCGCAGGCTTTGTGGCCGGCTGGATGCTTTGGTTTGCATATATCGTGGCGTGTTCCCTATACGCTCTGGGCTTTGCCAGCTACTTCTGGGAGTTCTTTGAGAAATACTTGCCAAACTTCAGTGGAGGTGTCTTTGGGGTTCTCGGCGAACACTCGGCCATACTGATGGTCACCTTGTTCATTGGCGTTGCGTTTGTCTGGCTGAATGCTCGGGGTGCCGCAGTTACCGGGAAGGCTGAGAATGCTCTTACGCTGGCGAAAATCGTTGTGCTGGGGATCTTCGTATTCTTTGGCCTTAAGGTGATCTTCCACGAGCCAGGGCGTGTCGTGGAGAACTTCACTCCCTTCCTTCCTATGGGGTTCGGTGGAGTTCTTGTGGCGATGGGGCTCACTTTTATCGCTTTCGAAGGCTATGACCTGATTGCCACGGTAGCAGAAGAGATTAAGTCTCCGGAAAAGAACATTCCGCGTGCTACGTTCATTTCTCTCGGTGTTACTGTGTTCATCTATTTGCTGATTCTCTTTGTGTCTCTGGGGGCTATCGATGCTGTAGGGGAACAGTCCTGGGAATTTCTTGGCAAGTACAAGGAGACTGCAATCGTTCGAGCGGCCGAAGGTTTTATGCCGGCTATTGGGGTCGCCATTATTGTGATTGGTGGATTGCTCTCTACGATGTCGGCGCTAAACGCGACGGTCATGGCTGCCTCTCGAGTTGCATTCTCGATGGGGCGTGACCTGTGGCTGCCGAAACGAATGTCGGAAATTGATCCAAAGCGGCGGACACCGCGTGTAGCCATTTTCGTGACTGGTGGCATGCTCCTGGTGATGGCGCTGACCTTGCCAATCGAAACGGTAGGCTCTGCTGCCAGCCTCATGTTCCTGCTGACCTTCGCACTGGTTAATCTTTCGGTGATTGCGCTGCGGCGGAAGTTCCCTGAGATACCGCGCAGGTATCGGATGCCGTTGTATCCAGTGTTGCCAGTCTTGGGCTTCAGTTTGAATATCTTTCTGGCTGTGTATCAATTCAATTTTCAGCCTATCGCGTGGGTTTTGACCGCAGGTTGGGTTGGCTTCGGGCTTCTGCTTTATTATGCGATCTTTGAGAAGAAGGCGGCGCATCTGGAGCCGCAGGTTCTGCTTCCTGGTCGGCTTTCGAGTGAACCTGACCAGGAGCCGTCAGTGGTGGTGGCACTGCACAATCCGGATAACGTGGAGACTCTACCGCGGCTCGCCTATCCGTTCGCCCAGCAGCGGGGAATTCGCCTCATCGCCGTCACTGTAGTGGT
>JAUVSF010000164.1 GCA_030597245.1 Acidobacteriota bacterium | reverse complement strand
TCGGGGGAGTGTCCACGTAGCGTATAACGCACTGCTAATTTGGGCATCGCGATTTTGTCTGACTCAATCTCAGAGGCGACAATGTCTGCCACGTTTGAGACGCCCTTCAATGCAAGTTCTCGCCTTCGCGTCATATAGGGTTCCAGGCTCTTTGGAAAGCAGACGACAAAAAACGCACCACGCGCATCACTTGAATTTGGATCGTCAGCCCAGCAGATCATGTCGTTAGTGCTTTTTCTCAGCACTACGCGCTCTCCAGTGTGGTTGTAACCGATAACAGTGGCACCGTCACGCAGAGCCTCTGGTAACGCCCGAACAGTTTCAGTAATTTGTTCTTCGGCATCCTTCACTTGAGCGTAGACCTGCGCAGTCACTACGAATAACATGATCGTAAAGATATATTTCATTACACCTCCTTATGACGGCCTAATCTTACGGTTCACCCGCGCTTCCCGCTCGAAGCGGGCCATGCGTTGGGAATCCTGAGAACCAGCCTGTCTCGAATGGTAAGGCTATTTACCACAAATCAAAAGAGATACAAGGTAGCAGTGTCATTTAGGGTTCAGATGGGCTCTAAACATCCTGAGCACAAGACTCTTACGGATTCTGAAGCACTCGCCGTCAATTCCGCGCGGAGTGCCTCAAAATGGTGAAAGACCTGCTTAAGTCAGTGTCATTCCAGCCTGTCCCTTTCTTACCTTATCTTACACACGATTAAACTCTATCCCCTTCTCATTCCACTTACTGAGAAGACACCCGGCACGTTGGTTTGCCTGTCACTGAGAGCTGGACAGGCTGTCTTCCACTAATGCCGCGCGACTCAACCTACCTTCAAGAACCGTGCACGTTCAACGCGCCCCTCATTCTCCAGCCGGTCAGGTAGAACGAGCCCGCGACCATCTCGAGACTAGACTAGGTCGGAGCCACAGAAGGTGGATCAGTCCTCGAAGATCGTTTCCAGGAGAGTCGTCCAATTCTGAATCACACTCCACTGATCCAAACCCGTACTCATCACGTGCGGGAACAGAAATTCGCTATCGTCCAAAGAGATGTCGTAGGCCGCAATTCCAAAGGGTTCGATGTAGTATTCGCCGGCATCAAATAATGCCTCCGGAACACCAAACTGGAGCACCGGCTGCCTTTGCACAGGGATCATCATCAAATGTGTCTTTGATCGATAAAACAGGGTGTTTCCATCGTGACTCCAAGCAGGTGACACTCCACCTTCCGAGGTCACCTTCCAATTCTGTGGGCTTTCGGGAAACTGGCGTACATAGATCTGGTCTCTCCCAGTCTCGTCAGAGATAAAGGCTATCAGGCTACCGTCTGGAGAGAAGGTCGGAGCCCGCTCATTCGAAGGTGTTTCGAGTAGCGGCCTAGACTCTCCCCCATCCAGGGCGAACAGCCAAAGGTCTCGCAGTGTCACAGGTGAGATCAGATACCCCAGCAACGATTTCCCATCGGGTGCAAACGAAGTTCCAACGGCCGTCAATTCCATATCCGTCAGCAACTTGATCTGACCTGTTCCATCCGCCGGCATGGAATAGGTGAGGAAGGGGCCGCTTCTGTTATCAATGTACGAGATTAACTTCCCGTTCGGAGCCCAGTGGGGATAGATAACCGTCCCCATACCCTGAGTCTCGATTAGATCGGTTTTCCGGCCACTTTCCAGTTCAATCACGGACATTTTCCGATCGCCAGTGACTACAAGTCTCTTTCCTTCGGGGGAGAGCCTGAGGAAGATGCCGCTCCGGTTAGTTACGTTCTCCTCAGACAGGTCAAGTTCGATCTCTGAAACTTCCCTGCCTTCCCTGTCAACCCACACAATCCTTCCCTTCAACTCGGTCGGCGCGGCCCTGAACACAGCGAGCGAGGGAGAAAATGCCGACCGGACAGATTTCACGGCACCGTCGATGATCTTCTGGTCTACAGGCAGAACCCGCCCCGGGCCTTTGAGCTTCCCCAGTTCGGGATCAAACCGGGCAACCATGACCTGATCAGAGTGCACATAGATCAAGAAACCGGGCTCCACAAACCTCGCGTCGCTGCCGGCAGTCACAAGCTCAAGATTCCAATTCTTTACATCCAAGACGCCGACTTGAGACTCGTGGGGACGCTGCTGATTCTTGACAGTAATGAGAATCCTGCCACTATCTCCGACCAACTGTGGTCGGCCGGTAATTACCACCTTCTCACGAAACTGAACCTGCATGGTTTCAGCCAATCCACCCTCCGCTGAAACCTTCTGAGGCATTTGATTTCCACCACTCAGAAAGATGATGGATCCGTCATCCTTCCAAACGCCTCCAGTCGCGTAGCCGGCATAACTACAAACGGGGACTGACTGCCCACCATTCAGAAAGACTTTTCGAAGCCGTCCACCGGAAAAGAAGCCAACCCACTGACTGTCGGGGGAAAAGAACGGGGCTACACCCCCCTCCGTACCAGGAATCGGAACTGCCTGCTCTTCGGAGAGGTGACGCTGGTAAAGCGTCGTGGTGCCACCAGTCCGGGCCGGCTAAACCAAGATCCGTCCATCAGGTGAAATCACAATTATCCGACCGACCGCGACAGGAGGGTTCAGGATCAAGTCAAAGCAGTTCTGTTCAAGCGCGTTTCTGACTTCTGCAGGCCTTAGAAAGTAGGTGAACCCCAGGCCGATCACCAAGCCGGCCACGGCTGCCAGAACAACTCCAACACCAAACCGAAGACGGACAGGTCCAGCTAATGGCTCCTCACCAGGCGCATGCAATTCGAGGGACTCTTCCAATGTGAACCGTGCGGCAGCGATGTCGGGAAGCCGCTTCCTCGGATCCTTTCTAAGGCACCTTTTTAGCAGAGCTCTCACTTCCCGTGGGACCTCTGAGATCCTCTCCCAGTCCGGCTCCTGAGTAATGACATGGGCCATCACCTGTAGAATGTCTTTGCCTCCGAAGGCCCGTTGGCTCGTCAGCATCTCGTACAGAAGTGCCCCAAAAGCCCAGATGTCGGTCCTGCGGTCTACCGTCTTACCAATCGCCTGTTCGGGGCTCATGTAGGCAGCTGTTCCCAGAATGGTCCCCGCCTCAGTGGCAGCAGCAGTCAGCGTCGGGGAGTTGGCCATCCCTTCCTGCGTTCGGTCCTCTTCGAGGGCCTTGGCCAAGCCGAAGTCCAAGACCTTAACCTTGCCTTCCGGGGTCAGCTTGATATTAGCCGGTTTCAGGTCCCGATGAATGATCCCTTTCCCATGGGCATCCTCTAAAGCCTCGGCGATCTGCAGGGCGATGGGCAGTGCTTCATCGACTGGAATTGGCCCGCGGGCGATACGCTCGGACAGGTCCTCACCTTCCACCAACTCCATCGCCAGGGCCTTTGTACCGTTGGCTTCTTCCAGACCGTATATAGCTGCAATATGCGGATGGTTAAGGGAAGCCAGGACTTGGGCCTCTCGTTCAAATCGGCCCATTCGTCGCTTGTCTTGAGCAAACACCTGCGGCAGAATTTTCAGAGCGACATCACGGTTCAGACGGGTGTCCCGGGCACGGTACACCTCGCCCATACCTCCGGCACCGATCTTCTCGGTGATCTCGTAATGAGAGATAGTTTGGCCGATCATTTTTCTCAGGATTTCTTTCCGGAAAGACTTGCTATTGATGTCGTATTTAGATTCTGTATTGACTAACATAATAAAACAATCGACCAGAAGGTGCAAGACGCACGCTTCGTGGGACTCTCTCCTGAATTGCCTTCTATTTTGGCCTGAGTGAGCTGGAGTGAGTTTGACGCGGACACAACCCCCGCCAAAGGCGGGGGAAGCACTAAGCTCGAAGCACGCAACTCGAATTAGCACTGAAGAGGCTTGATGGGATGTGGGGAAGGCCCGAAACCTGCTTCGTGCTTAGGATTTCGGATTTAGTACTTCCCGCGAAGCGGACCTGCCCGGGACATGCCAAATGACGAACCACAAATGACAAGCGAGAGGGTATCCAGGATCGCGGGAGAAAGAGCCAAGCCGGCTCTTAGGGAAGAGTGAAGAGAGATTCGAGACGGAGTTGGGAGTTCCCATGTGAAAGTTCAACGGAATCACTGAACTACCTCTTGTATGCGTATGCTAAGATTTTGTGTGGTCATATATGGCAAGCGATTTCTGTGCTTTCGTTCAGGGTGTTTGATGAAACGGACAGGAGTAAGCCCATCCGTACTGTTAAGTCTCCTCTCTCTCGTGGCTCTTCGTACCGTCGTATTGTTTTCTGATGATCTAACTGTGTTCAATCGAGAAGTAGGGAGCTATGCGACGACCGAACAAACACTCTATATGCCGGGAAACAAGACCAGGGATGGTCTGCACACGAGGGACATCACTCACAGACTGGTCCTGGTTGTGAAGCTGGTACCAGCACAGGCGGTGGTTGACGTCTATTCCATCGAGCCATTAAACGAGACAGACAAGAAAGCCGCTAGAAGCTCCGTCGAGAAATGTCTCTTGACCGATGCTGTAAGAAAACCTCTCAATTCGATTGTAACCGGGTTTCGCAACCGTATTGACGTGCCGATGGAGATCAACAATCACTTCCACCAGGCCTTTTTTCAGTGCCTGGAACCTTCGAGGCACGAACAGCTCAATTACGCCACAGAGTTTCAAACTGAGAAGACCGTCGGAGAGTGGAAGAGTGAGCAGCCTCACCCAATCTACCCTCGAATCAATAGCTTCCAATAGTCCTTCCTCGCCCTCGCTTCCCTCGATATCCCAGAACGGATACTCGATGATCGGCTTGGGAGGCCATTTCAGGCTCTGGGCAGCTTGAAGATACGCTTCGGTATCCTGGCGCAGAAGAAACCGCTCTTTGACCAACTCCTCCACCGCAGCTTGCAGCATTGGCTCCGACCCCGAATCCCAATCCCTTTTGATATTTCACCCTCTTTCCCACCTGGAAAAACACCTTAAGTCAGTGCCATTCCAGCCTGTCCCCTTTTCCCCCTTTTCCTCCGCTCTGCGGGATGATTTCGCGGAGTAAGGGAGGAGTAAGGGACACTGTTTTTCTAGGCAGTTGATTTCGCAGTTTTGAGTACTCGTTCGTTCTTTTCTATAGAGGTCGATGTCATGGACCTTGAGGAAGGAACCAACGATGCCGCGACTGCCCCGCCAGATCGAAATGGACGCTGACGGTCTTCATCATCTCCGAGGCCAGGTTGCCGGCCCGGCCGGCTACTATCCGTTGCAGGTACCGGAGAATGCCGATCGACTCCTGGCCATCATCCGCCGTTACACCAGCCTGTTCTTCTGCCAGGTGGTTGAACTGTCAATTCTCGGCAACCACTATCACCTGGTCTGTCTGTTCGAAGCGTTCCGCAAGCTTTCCCACGAGGAGTTACTGGCCCTGGCCCAACGCTTCTACCCCAAGCCCGGCTACCAACCCTACCTGCACTGGAACGACTCCCAATGGGAGCGCTTCAACCGCCGCCTGTTCAATGTTTCCGAGTTGATGCGCAACGTGCAGTCCGGCTATGTCCTTTGGTTCAACCGGCGCCATCACCGCAAGGGGCGTTTCTGGGCCGACCGTTTCGGCTCGACCGAGTCGGAGAACCTCCAGGAAACCGCCTTCTACGTGGCTTTGAACCCGGTTCGGGCCCATCTTTCCCGGTTGCCGGAGGAGTGGCGCTACAGCTCTGCCTGGATGCGGAAGCACGGTCAGGACGACTGGCTCCTGCCCCTTGAAGAGTTGATGGGTCACCCGGGAAGTGCCGAGGAAGCCGAACGACTCTACTGGACGAGGCTTTACTGGCGGGGTACTCAGCCGAGCAAGGAGGACGACGGGCGGATCTCGGTTGAGCTGGCCGAGCAGATGGAGCAGGAAAGCTTTCCACGCGGCTGCTACCTCCGGACGATTTCCGCCTTCAGTCGGGGCCGGGTCGTGGGCAGCCTGCCGATGGTCCAACGGGCCCTGGAGGATTGCCGAGCCAAAGATCTCTACACCCGGCGAAAGAACCCGATCCCGTTGGGAGTCGGCGACCTGTACGCCTTGCGTGAACAACGCAGCAACTACGTTTCAATCTGAGCCGCCGGCCGACCTCGTAAACGTCAGTCGAGCCTGTACCCCGATCTCAGCGGTGGAAGAGCGGGGTCGACGGCCGATTGCGTCCTGAGACCGAAACTGCACGCCCGTACCGTTCCCGGAGACAGCCGATAACACAGTTTCCGCTCTAGAAACGTCGTAACCGCCCCCATTTGGATCGTTAGCACACCCTCAATCTCCGCTCCTTCCCGTCCGCGTCTGGCAAACGGTTTGAAGCAGGCAATAAACCCTGCGGTAAGTCGTCGATTCACAAGAAAAGCAGTGTCCCCTATTTCTCCCCTATTTCCCCTACCCCCCATTTCTCCACAACAACATGCCCAGAATAGCCTCGAGGCCGAACTTTGGTCGGAGGGTGCTGGAGTTGGATCGAGGTGGATCGACGCGAAGACGCTCCGCCTAGACTTGGCGGGAAGGTTCCAAGCACCAAGAACCTATTCCCCAAGCTGAGTTTAAGGGATAATCTGAAACGCTAAAACCCGTATCCTGATAACAATGTCGTGCTTGGGATTTGGGATTTCCGAAAGCCCGTGTGCCGAACGAAGGCTACTTTGGCACCGGTTCAATCCGCATGGCCTGCCCGCCTTGAGCCGACATGATGGCCTCCAGCACGGACTCACGAGTCACCGGCACCCGTTCAATCCTCACGCGCGTGCGGGTCAGGACGTTTTCATCATCACGGTAAATGTGGGCCATGTATTGTCGGCCTTCCGCGAGGAAATCGAGGGGAAGTGGGAGCGCCCGCGACTCGCCGCTGTTCATGCACCCGACGAACCAACGGTCGCCACTTCGGCGGGCGATGACCGCATAACGGTCAATCTGCCCGTGGATGACCTTTGTGTCGTCCCAGACCGTTGGTACATGGTCGAAGAACTCCAACTCGGGCTCGTCTCCAATTCGGTTTTTCGTCCCGCCAGCGCCACCCTTCTCTTGTGGCGATGACGATGGCCGGTCGTACCAATAGACGAACTGCCAGGGGCTGTAAAGGCAGACGGCCTTCGCCAACTGGTAGGCATGGCTGGCGTTGAGGACCACCCGCGGGTCGTAGTAGCAGATCGTGTTGTCGCCGGCCCCGGCCAGCATACGGGTGAAGAGCATCGTCAACGTCTGGGTGTTCAACAGCGAAGTCTCGTCGCCCCCGATCCCTTCCTGGGTCATCAAGTTCTGATAGGTGCGCGAGTAGCCGGTGGGACGGTACTCGTCGTGCACGTCGACCATCAGGCGATGTACGGCCGCCTTTCGGACCGCTTCGTGCAACCACGCGGTCCAGTGTTGGCTGCCCACGTTGACGAATCCGTACTTCACACCCTTGATACCCCATTGCCTATAAAGGGGGAGGATTTCGTCCAACTGTCGCTCCAACGCGCGACGGTTGACGTACAACAGGATGCCGATGCCCTGCTCGTCAGCGTAACGGATCACCTCGTGCAAGTCGAGGGGGCCTGGCGAGCGCTTGGGGTCGACGTCCACAGTCCGTGCATTGGAGTCGTCGTCGGACTCGCGGCCGTACCAGCCTGCGTCGAACTCCACGTACTGCAGATTGTGCTCGGCAGCGAAATCGACACAGGCCTTCCCGCCAATCGTGGTCAGCGTAACCTCCCTAATGACTTTGCCAGGCTTAATTCAGGAACTATCGTCGATGGCGCACGGATCGTTGAGGTTGAGGATCATGTCGTTGTTTTCCAGCAACTCGCCGGGGCTGTCCGCCAGCATGATCACCCGCCACGGCGTGGTCAACGGAAGTGTCGCCGACACTGGACCACTCAGCTCGCTCACCAGACCGAGAGGTGGCTCCATGCGTGGGCCGAGCTTCATTCGTGCGTAGTCCACCAACCGCGCCTCGGCCACTGCCGCGAACATGTTGTCGGACATGCGCATCGTAAGCGGCCGTTCACAGCCGGACTGAATCTTGCTCAGAGGCACCGCACTGTAATTGCCTTGGGCACTGTACACAGCCCACGCCAGGTGGTCGGCGACAAAACCAAATTCGCTCTTCTCGCGAGTGATGACGACCTCCGTCATCGAGGGCTGATGCGGGATGGTATAGCAGAACGCCACTCCCTGGTCGTACGCCCGAAAGGTCATTCGAAGATGAGTCGTTTGCAAGTCCGTGCCTGCCAAATCGACGACCATCTCACGGTATCGATCCCGAACCCCACTCCGTTCACCATAGACCGGTTTCCATGTCTCGTCGTGCTCACGAAAATCCACCCTCGTGACCCGGAAGTTCTCCATTAGGTTGGGAAATTCCTTGAGTTCCAATCCCAGGCGCGACTGTGTGATGACTGGTTTGCCGCGATAGCCAACGTCGTAGCGAAGGCCCCCGCTGTCGGTGAGGCCGAAGGGAACGACAAGCGGACCGTTTGGCGATTTTAGTTCCGTCGCCGGCGCCGGGGAACACAGCAACAGCAAGAGGAACAGCAGGGCAGGCGCCTTTTTCATCGGCGGAATCTCCAAGGTTGGGACAACTCCTTCGTCCGGACGACACTTTCCGCGAGTAAGTGCCATCCTTGCTCACCGCGATTGTACCAGAGTGACTGGCGACCTTCCCGCGGTGACCGGATACTTCATCAGATCGGGATCATGCAACTGGACAACCACATGAGATTCCGGATTCGTGCGAATGTTCGTCACTTCACCCAAGATCTTAAGCAAGTGGATCTCTGCTCGGGGGTTATCATGGCTCCAGCCTGGGTTGCTGCCGCGGCCCCTCGGTTGGCTTATGTTTCCCGGCCTCCCACATCCTCACCGTACTCTCTTCCATTCCCAAACTTCTGGCCAGTCGTCTTTGGCACAGCCCGTTTGCCCGTCGACACATCTGGATCCACTCGGCAAAGGTCTGCGGTGAAGTCTAGGAATTCGAGAGAAGGGGACAGTCTCGTTCTGCTCTCCCCACCCAGATCGCTGGACCACAACACCTTCTACGTGCAGATGCTCGAAGAGTTCCGAAGTCAATT
>JAUVSF010000387.1 GCA_030597245.1 Acidobacteriota bacterium | reverse complement strand
TTGAGAACTTGGGCATGGGACTTGGTATTGTTCTTCGTGCTCGTGCTCGGATTGATCCTTCGCCAAGAGTGCGGGAGGGACAATGTCCATCCGGTAACCGGCATCTGGCATCTGGTAACCGATGACCGATGACCATTTGTCAGTTCTGGCTCTACTTTTCAAATTCCTTGGAACTCCCTTGAGCCTTTCCCCGTTCTCTCTAAATGAATGGAGAATTTGGTTGCCCGAGGAGAAATCGATGAAAAAGAAACGCAGATCCCTCAAATGGATATTGTTAATTGTTTTTATCGTGCTGGCGGCAACGGCTGGGGTTGCCTTCACTCGTATGAACTCGGCTCCGCCGACGATCGACGAGTCCAGCTTGGCGACTGTAGAGAGGGCTGACCTTGCACGCTCTGTGGTGGCGACAGGAGTGGTCGAGCCGATTTCAAACAAGATCGAGATTCGAAGTAAGGCCAGTGGGCTCGTGACGAGTGTCCAAGTGGATGTTGGGGATCGGGTCGTCCCATCTCAGGTCCTAGTCGAGCTTGATCGGGACCAGATCCTCGCCCAGAAGAGGGAAGCCGAAGCGAATCTCCTTGCCGCCAAGGCTGATGTTGAGGCTGCCAGGGCTGAGTTCGATCGAGGCCGAATCCTGGCGGAAGACTTTGATGTCGAACTCGCAAGGACCAATCATCAGCGCAGCATGGAGCTTCTAGAGCAGAAGCTGATTTCCCGCTCCGCCTTTGATGAGACCGAAGGAAGGCTTCGTGAAGCCCTCAACCGACAGCGAGCGGCGGCAGCAGCAATTGGGGTAGCGGTAGCGGCGATTGCCCAGCGAAAAGCCCGGGTCGCCCAGTTCCAGGCCGTCGTTGACCGAATGGAAGAGGAGTTGAGCTTTACGACTATCCGTTCTCCGATCGAAGGCATTGTTCTTTCCCGAGAAGTTGAGGTTGGAAGTGCCGTCTCTTCGATCCTGACGATGGGAGCCGGCGCCACGACAATCCTGACTCTGGGTGACATGAACGATGTCTACGTCAAGGGGAAGGTGAGTGAAACCGATATTGGCCTTGTCGAGATCGGCCATCCAGCGAGGATTACGGTTGAGACTTACAAAGATAAGGTTTTCAAGGGATCCGTGTACAAGATTGCCCCTCTCGGAGAAGAGGAGGACAACGTCACCTCCTTCGAGGTGCGTGTTTCGGTCGAGAATCCCGAAGGGCTGCTTCTTGCGAACATGTCGGCCAACGCCGAGATCATTCTCGAAGAGCATACAGATGTCCTGACCATCCCGGAAGGCGCCATCATCTACGATGACGCTAAGGAGACTTATGTGGAGGTCCCTGACGACACAAATAGAACAGGTCGGCGACGTGTTGCAATCGCACTCGATATCAGCACCGGCACCAGGGCGGAAGTTGTCTCGGGTCTCTCCGAAGGGGAGAAAGTGATTCTTCAGTAAGTACCTCTTCAAGGTGGCATCGTGAAAGCGATCTTCAGACTCTACACCATTGCGAATCAAGCCATAGCGGAACTGTGGCGACACAAGCTGCGAACAGTTCTCACCATGTTCGGTATCGGCTGGGGAATCTGCGCCTTAGCTCTGATATCGGCATCCGGTGATGGTTTCAAGCAGGGGCAGCGTGAGAACTGGAAGCAACTCGGTGATCGAATCGTCATGGTTTTCGGCGGGCGGACCGAGATGCAAGCCGGTGGTAGGCGTGCAGGTAAAGACATCCGGCTGTATACGAGCGATGTGGAAGCGATTCGTGAGCAGTGTCCGCTGGTTACAACCGTTGCGGGTGAGATCAAGAGATGGGGAGTCCAGGTTGAGAGTGAGTTCAATGCAGGGAATTTCCTGGTTCTCGGCGTCGACCCCGATTACCTGAGTCTTCGAAATATGCCTGCCGCAACCGGCCGCGACATTAGTTGGACTGATGTTGAAGAGAAGAACAGGGTTTGTGTCCTGGGAGATTCGGTTCGAAAGCAACTCTTCAAGAAGGAACGGGACCTTGTGGGCCGGCAGATTCGGATCAACGGATACCGTTATGAAATCGTCGGCCTGATGGACGAGAAGAACCAAAACAGCAGCTACGATGGATGGGACAATGACAAGGTATTGATCCCCAATTCTGTGCTTCGATCCGACTGCCCTCCGTATCGAGGTGTTGCCGTTGAAGGACGGGTTCAGACAATCAATTACCGGCCCAAGCCGGTGAGCAAGAGGGAACCCGCTCAATTGCAAGTTCGGCGAACTCTAGCTCGTATCCACGAGTTCGATCCGAGAGATGAAGCGGCTCTTCCGATGTGGGACACGATGAAAACCGCGTCGATGTTTGACGAGATCTTCAAGTCCCTGGGCTACTTTCTGGGATCCGTCGCCTTGGTCACGCTGATCCTCGGAGGGATGGGTGTGATGAACACCATGATGACTTCGGTCACGGAGCGGACTCCTGAGATAGGACTGAAAAAGGCGTTGGGCGCCACTCGTCGTCGAATTCTAATGGAGTTTCTAGCGGAAGGAGTTTTCCTGGCGGGGGTCAGTGGAAGTATAGGGATTATCCTGGTTTGGGGTCTGGCTTCGTTGGTGAACGCACTTCCGATGCCGGCATTCTTTTCGGGACTTCCAATCAATCCGGATCTGGTTTTGCGCCTCGTTGCGCTGCTGGGCGGAGTTGGGATATTCGCTGCTCTTCCACCGGCCTGGAGGGCCGCCGGGATGACTCCCGTTGAAGCACTGCGATTTGAGAAGTAGCACAATGAAGTTCAGTACCTTACTCTTGAACTCACTTTCTGCGATCGCTGCCAACAGGCGCCGTTCAGTCATCACTGTCATGAGCCTTTCCTGGGCAGTCGCCTCGTTCTTAATCCTCATGAGTTATGGAAGCGGCTTCGATACCGCGCTCAGAAAAGCTTTCTTCGCGATTGGACAGAACATCGTCTTTATGGCCAATGGTCAGACCAGCGAGCAGGCAGGGGGAATGAGATCTGGGCGCTGGATACGCCTCACGAAAAGTGATGCAGAGGAGATACGCGACAATATACCGTTGGTGGCCGCAGTATCGCCCGAGATGATGATCGATGCGACTGTCTCGAGGGGCAGTCGCCAGAAGGAATATATGCTGCGAGGAGTCTGGCCGGAATACAGCCGGGTACGAAACATGAACCTGGTAGCGGGGCGGTGGATTAATGCAGAAGACAACCGCTTTGGACGTCGGGTTGCGGTGGTAGGAGCCACGGTGGCTCGCGAGATATTTGGGACCAGGTCTCCGATCGGCGAAGAGCTCAGTATAAACGGGGTTCGTTTTGCGATCATTGGCCAGCTTGAAACCAAGGTTCAGCTGGCGAATTACAACCGGCCAGATAACGAGTGTGTGTTCTTGCCGTACGAGACGGCGTCCTTGTTTAAAGCTGTCCGCTATCCGAGCGCTGTGGTGTGGACTTCAATTACACCTTCGGTGCAGGACAAAGCGATCAAACAAGTTCGAGAGTTGCTGGCCGGAATCCACAGATTCTCGCCTACCGACGAAAAGGCCGTTTTCGTGATGGCTTTCAGTCAGTTTGTCAGCATTATCGATGGGATGTCGATTGCTCTCAATCTCCTGCTGGCTTTCATTGGGATCGTCACGCTAGGAATTGGAGCGGTGGGACTTGCCAATATCATGTTCAATTCAGTTTTGGAACGCACCAGAGAGATCGGAGTCCTTAAAGCCCTCGGGGCCCGTCGTCGGACGATTCTGGCCCAGTTCATGTGGGAGGCGATCTTCATCGTGCTGATGGGGGGCGTAGTAGGCGTTCTTTTGGGGATTGCGGTTGCAGAAGCTGTTGGTTCGCTGCCCTTCATGGGGGCTCTGCTGGGCGAAGAGTTGTCCGGACAATACGGACGAATTCATTTCGCAGTCTCTCCAATGTCCATGGCGGTTTCTGTCGGGGTTCTCTTTGTGGTCGGGTTGATCGCCGGGATGCTTCCCGCGCTCAGGGCTTCCCGGCTCGACCCGATCACCTCGCTTAGGTACGAGTGAGGGGTGGGGATGGCAGATACCGGATACCAGATGCCGATAGTGTGTGTTCAACGAAGTGTTAATCCGGGACCAACCACAAAAGCACGAAATCACTACTCCGCTCTTCTTGTGTCTTAGTGATTTAGTGGTTAGCTTTCGGATTTCCCGAATCGTTCGTCGTTTCTTATACCCCCGGCAGGTTTGCCTAATCCTTGCAGGTTTGCGACACTCTCAGCCGACCGCAGCGTCAGAAGCTGCAGGTGGATTTACTCGGCCAATGGAAGGAATATCCAGCTGGATGAGTGTTATTTCTCGCCGGAAGGAAATCAGGGACATCTTGAGGTTGATGCGCCCACATCAGTGGCCCAAGAACGCCCTTGTCTTCATTCCCATTATCCTCGCCCATCAAGTGACGAACGAGACGAAGTTACTCTCCGGTGTGCTGGCATTCGCCGCGCTGAGCCTGGCTTCATCGGCTGCCTACATCGTTAATGATCTCTTGGACATTCAGTCCGACGTTCTTCACCCAAGGAAGAAACTAAGGCCCTTTGCCGCCGGCAGTTTGTCGAAAGGTGTGGGCCTGTTCTGCGCTTTTCTCTGTCTGGTAACGAGCATTGCCATCAGCTTGGTGAGCCTGCCGACGGCCTTCCTGGGGTTCGTCCTGGGTTACGTTGCTCTGGCCCTCGGGTATTCCGTCGCCTTCAAGAAGCTCATCGTCGCCGATGTAATGGTTCTTTCGGCCCTCTACGGGTTGAGAATCCTTGCCGGGGGCGCTGCGACAGAGATTGTTGTTTCCCCCTGGCTCCTGGCGTTCTCGGCCTTTCTCTTCCTCAGCCTTGCGTTTGTCAAGAGATTCGGGGAGCTCAAGTTTCGTGTGAGCATCGGGGCGGAGAGACTTCCTGGAAGAGGCTATCAGTCAGGTGATCTGGCTCTAATTCAGATATCGGGTCTGTCCAGCGCGTTAATGAGTGTGGTCGTTTTCTTCATTTATATAGCCGACAGCGATATCGTCAGAGGCTATTACCCCCAGCCGCTGTTTCTCTGGTTGATCGGTCCAATACTGATTTATTGGCTTACGAGAATCTGGTTTCTTGCTGAACGAGGAGTGGTCGACG
>JAUVSF010000702.1 GCA_030597245.1 Acidobacteriota bacterium | reverse complement strand
CGATGACGGCGGATTCCTGGCCCCGGTGAATATTGTCCCGGACGGCCGCGGCAACATCTACGTCGGCGACCAGGCGGCTAATCCTACTCCGAACCTGTCAAGCCATCCGATACAAACAGCCCCCTGTACTTCGGCCTGATCTGGACATTAAGCCTGTACAACATCGCCTGAATGCAGAAACGATTTACGGATTGCATCGACTCGCTCAGGACCGACTTGGTCTGCTCAGTCAGCTCGTCGACGAGCTCCTTCTCTGTGGACCACCTCTCGAAGAGCGCAATTGTCAAATCGTACGGTGTCATTCGCTCCAGCTTATCCATCGTGGTCGGAAATCCTAACGACCCATAAAGATCCGGAAACTCTTCCAGGCACGCTGACAGGAGTGAATCCACAACCTGTTTCGCCAAATTCTCATAAGTGTATCTCTCTTCAACCTGTGGTTCTTCAGAGAATAGCCGCTGCAGCGCCTCAGATGCTTTTCCTTTGGTTGTCAGACTGATGAAAGCTGGAGCTTGAACGCCTCTCCTGTCTGACAGCTCTCCCAGCCATTTTGTGATCGACTCAGGAGTCGCTTTGCGTTTGACAAAGCCGTGCCAGTCCCTTGATTCCTGGTACTTCTTGGATAGATACGTCTTAGCGATGTGGTCGAACATCCGCTCGATTTCACCTTCCGAACCGATCTCCTGAAGCAGAGCCGGCGGGTAAGCGAAGGAGGGGAAGATTTGCAGGTAACTGGTACGCGCCAGATTCGGGGTGACGGAGGAGGTAACGGCCAAAGTAGCCTCGTCCGGATTTTCGTAATCGAACACCCGGACATGTGTATTGATACCGCAACCTGAGAACAGTTTCGCCAGACCATCTCGGTTGGCGATCCGAAGTGTGTTACGAATCGTTTCCGAGTTGGTTGCAGGGTTGCCGAGGAATAGGGACCAGTTGATAGCCCTATCTTTCCGATCGGCCTTGTCCTGGTTGTCTATCACTTCCGATTGTGACGCCTCTCGTGCCTGCTGCTGGTCACTTCGTTTGCGCTCGAACTGCACATAAGTTTTCAGATGTGTTAACAGGCTTGCATTCCGGTAAGGAGTCCGCATGGCGCCGGCATTCTCATCATCGAGGGCCGTGATGTCAAACCAGCCCCCGGTAAAACCTGAATCATACAGCCGCTCGTACTCCTCCAGACTGAATTTCAGAAGATAATTTGCGCCGAACCAGTTTACCTTTCGATCCTCTGTCTGCCGCTCGTTGAATAACCGGATCTCATCAGCCAGCTCAAGAACAAACTCGTTACTCTCCGGGTTTAACTCTGACGAAATTATGTAGATCTGGGTGATACCGTGGTTCACTAGGGTTGCGATGTCCCCCATCACAGCGGAAAGGTCGCGATATCTCACCTGCC
Organism: Acidobacteriota bacterium; assembly: GCA_030597245.1. Classification (GTDB taxonomy): domain Bacteria; phylum Acidobacteriota; class UBA6911; order RPQK01; family JAPXNP01; genus JAUWTT01. Next base: position 1,104 of record JAUVSF010000702.1, on the reverse strand, counting down.
TACCGCCAACATGCGGTTCTGAGCAGAAGACACAGGAGTGGATGCACCCCCGCATGATTTCGACTGGTGCGCCTTGGAAACCGGGCGATGGGAATGAGTCGTAGAAGGCCATCATTTCCCTGATGGCCTGTGGTGTGTATTCGGTTTCAGCGAGCGGCGGAAAGAATAGGCGTGGATTCGAATGAAGTTTGTCTTCCTGAAAGTACAGTAAGTTCGCCACCTCCTCGAGATTCCCAGCCTGGATATCCTCGAAATGCCCGAAGAATGCATCTGCTCCCCCAAACACACCAAAATCAGGGTGCAGGTAATGCATGATCTCATCAGGTAGCAATGAGAATCCGAATCCTCCCACGACGATTTTTAGATTTGAAACAACTCGGATGGCGGCGATCAATTCCTTGGTTCGCTCGATAGGGTAGTAGGCACTCCCGTCCGCTTCGCCCGATCCACCTACGTCATAATCCTCTGAGTTTAGTGAGTCTGTATTCCGCAAGGTTATGAGGATCATGATCGGATCATATCGCTCGATCAAGGCCTGGACAGACTGCTCCCACCTCTCCTGAGGAACACCTAGCATATCCCTGCAGATCACCGTGACACCTGCCCGCCTCGCAACTGCAGGAACCTGAATGAATGCATAAGGATATACGGGGAATGTATCCATATTGGAGGCATTGAGAAGAAGAACGTTCTGATTACGCATAATCAATTAGTTGATTCTAAACTCCTTATTTACTGAACTGGACTGGGCAGTCCAATCTGGGCCGCACTCTCAAGCACATACACAATCATCACTGCCAATCTACCTAGCACCGGATTGTTCTCGCCAAAACACAGCAGCAAAGCTGAGTCCTCTTAGCCGGCCACCTGCCATGATGCCCAAGACTAAGATCGCCTCAAGATCTATATGCGTTCCGTCCTTTTCACCAGCCGTCAGTCTACGACTACCCCCAACCGGAAGTAAGGACTATCGAGGATGATTATAGTAAGCAGGGTTTCAAACAGCCAGCAACCGAAGGGGGAATGGGGCAAGGGGCAGGCACAAGACATGCTCCTGATGGAGTGGTAGAATGAGCTTCCTAGCTCGGACCAGCCAGCGGTTGG
>JAUVSF010000263.1 GCA_030597245.1 Acidobacteriota bacterium | reverse complement strand
GGTCATCGGTTACCAGATGCCAGATGCCGGTTACCGGATGGACATTGTCCCTCCCGCACTCTTGGCGAAGGATCAATCCGAGCACGAGCACGAAGAACAATACCAAGTCCCATGCCCAAGTTCTCAAGCCTATGTCCCCGGTTTCACCCCGATAACCGATAACCGATCACCGATCACCGGCACCTTGACCACCCGGGCTTCGCCATCTAGAGTGACACGTCTAAGGAGTTTCACTTATGGAGCCTCTATCTGGTTCAGAACCCTCGGAACAGCAGCGGATCCTGCCAACCATCGATGCTCAAAGGATCGTTTCCCTTGATATCTTGCGAGGCTTTGCTGTCCTCGGAATTCTGGTCATGAACATCCAGTCTTTCTCCATGATTGGCGCTGCGTATATGAATCCAACAGCTTACGGGAACCTCGAAGGCGCAAATCTCTGGATCTGGGTCGTAAGCCATGTCCTGGCTACTCTTAAGTTCATGGCTATCTTCTCAATGCTCTTCGGAGCCGGCGTTGTGCTCATGTGGACTCGGGCCCAAGAGTCGGGACGTCCCTTTTCAGGCCTCCATTTCCGCCGAATGTTCTGGCTCGTTCTTATTGGGCTGATGCACGCCTACCTGCTCTGGTACGGCGATATTCTCTTCTTCTACGGAATCTGCGGGATGCTGGTTTACTGGTTCAGAAAGGCTCAACCGGGCACCTTACTCGTTATCGGTTTGGTGCTGCTCTGCTTCGGATCGGCGATCTACATCGGTGGCGGCCTGAGCATGCCCCATTGGCCGCCCCAGGAACTGGAGGAGTTTGAACAGGGGATGTGGAATCCCCCTCCGGACAAGATCGCAGCTGAAGTCGATACCTACCAGGGAAACTGGATTCGACAGATGGACGAACGAGTCGACTCTGTAATCATGATGCACACGGAAGCATTTCCTTTCTTCATCATCTGGCGAGTCACCGGCCTGATGCTGATCGGGATGGCACTTTTCAAGCTCGATGTCTTTTCGGCGGGCAGGTCAGCTCGTTTTTACGCGGGGCTTGTCTGCGTAGCAGGTGTCGTGGGAATTCCAATAGTCGTTTACGGAGTAATGAGGAATTTTGAGCAAGGTTGGACTTCCGCCTCTTTCTTCCTCGGCTCACAATACAATTACTGGGGGAGTCTGCCGATCAGCCTGGGATGGGTCGGGATCGTTATGCTCGTCTACCAACGTGGCTGGCTGAGACAGCTGACCGATCGTCTGGCAGCCGTGGGGAAAATGGCCCTTTCCTGTTATCTCCTCGAGACGATAATCTGCACAGCCCTCTTCTACGGACACGGCTTCGGCCTCTTCGGCCAGGTCAGCCGGGTAGACCAGGTCGTTGTAGTAGTGGTGGTCTGGATCTTCTTACTGCTGCTTGCACCTTTCTGGCTCAAGCGTTTCCAATACGGTCCTTTCGAATGGCTCTGGCGGTCGCTGTCATACTGGTCATTGCTTCCCATTCGGCGGTCCGCCAAAGTAGTGCGTCCTTCACCTATGGAGAAAGCTAAATGAAGGTTCCGGCGATTCTGATTCTTCTTGCACTTCTGCTGTCAGTCCCCTTGAGCTCGGCCGAATCCCAAGCCGAGGCTCAGGCACAAGAGGCCGGCCGAGAGCGCCCCAACATTCTCTGGTTGATCGGAGAGGATCTGGGACCAGAACTCTCATGCTACGGCCATCCGGAACTCTGGACGCCTCATCTTGACCAATTGGCTCGAGACGGAGTCCGCTACACGCGCGCCTACACAACGGCCCCGGTCTGCTCTCCCAGTCGATCGGCTTTCATGACGGGCATGTATCAGACAACCATCGGAGCCCACAATCACCGCTCGCACCGCGACGACGGTTACCGACTCCCGGAAGGGGTAAGACTGGTCACTGACCGGTTTCGGGATGCCGGTTATTTCACAGCGAACGTCGTCCATTTGACAGACGATCCTGACGAGAGGTTCTACCGAGGAACCGGTAAGACCGACTGGAATTTCAAGTACGACGGCGAGCCCTTCGATTCCAACCAGTGGCAGGACCTGAAAGCTCGGCAGCCCTTCTTTGCCCAGGTAAATTTCTCCGAAACTCACCGTGGAAGAGACTGGGATACCGCCCACCAGAACATCGAGAAAACTGCAGACCCTGAGAAGGTCGTCTTCCCCAGCTATTACCCCGATCACCCGATTACACGTCACGACTGGGCTCAGTACCTCAACGCTGCGATGGCCCTCGATAAGAAGATCGGTTATGTGCTGGAACTTCTCGAGCGCGACGGGCTGGCCGAGAACACGATCGTCATCTTTTTTGGTGATCACGGCCGGGCCATGGTCCGGGGGAAACAGTGGCCCTACGAGAGTGGTTTACACGTGCCCTTGATTATTCGAATGCCGTCGAAGTCGAAGCCACCGAGAGGTTATGAAGCAGGAAGCGTGAGTGGTCAACTTATCTCTGCGATCGACCTCACAGCTACATCTTTGAGTCTGGCGGGGATCGACCCTCCGACCTTGATGCAGGGTAGAGTTTTTCTCGGCGAAAAAGCCGCCCCCCCTCGAAAGTACGTTTTTGGCGGGAGGGACAGAGGAGATGAAACCGTCGACCGCATCCGCACCAGCCGCGACAAGCGGTATCGATATATCCGTAATTACTATCCCCAGCAGCCGTTTCTACAACTCAATCGTTACAAGGAGTGGACCTATCCTGTCATCGCTCTGATGCGGGAACTGTACGAGAAAGGAGAGTTGGATGACGTGCAGGCTCGACTCCTCGCACCCACCCGGCCGCGAGAAGAGCTGTACGATCTCGAATCCGATCCCTTTGAAATCAAGAATCTAGCCGAATCCACGGATTATCTGGAAATCAAGCAGCGCCTTTCCGCTGCCCTCGACACCTGGATTCAGGAAACGAACGACCAAGGTCGAATTGCCGAGCCTCCGGAAATTCCCGCATACTGGGAAAAGCGAGCGAAAGAAAATTACGAGTCGCGCCCGAAGAAGCGGATTGAGATCAATTAAGACAACAATGGGCGGCAGACCAGGGCGAAGTTCGAACGACGAACGACGAACGGGATTAACCACAAAATCACGAAAGCACGAGAAGAATCATTGTTTTGTGCTTTTGTGATTTGGTGGTGAATCTTCCTGCCCGGTGATCAGTTGTCGGACAGAGATTGCCCCTTCTTCCACACTCTTTGCGGACTTTGCGTCTTGGCGTGAGGGAAATACGTTTCACGCAAAGGCGCCAAGATCGCTAAGGAAGAACACCTCTTTGAGACAGAATTTCGAGATTCGGATTAGAATGGACTGCAATTCGGACAAGACGCCCTTTGGTGGTAGGGTGGTCTCCAGCCGATAGATGCCGGTTCAAGCTTCACAGCGACTTGAACTGGCTATGTGCTTGAAGGGCGGATCGCTCCGGCCTGCCCTGTGGAGGAAATATATGAGCGGCTTGGATATCTTCGCTTTAGTTGTTCTCGTGATCCTGGTGATCATGGTGGTGGCCATTTGGGTCTTCCTCTCCATGATGCCGGGCAAGATTGCTAAAAAGCGGCAACACCCACAGGCTGAGGCTATAACCGTCTGCGGCTGGTTGGGAGGTTTGACACTGGGAATCCTGTGGCCGGTCGCTTTCGTCTGGGCGTACACGAAACCAAGAGATGTGTTGAGTTCGGCCCCTGCCGGCGAAGGGGGGCAGGAAACGCCATCTACAAACGTTGCCGAACTCACGAACCGGATCGAAGCACTGGAGGGTGCACTCCGAACTGCTCCCAGCCACAGCGGAGGGAGTAAATCATGATTGCCTTTCTGACGCTCATCTATTGTGTCCTCCTCTTTGCTCTCATCAAGCTGAAGGTCATAAAGGCATCACCGTTGGCCTACGGGAGCATTGGCGTATGGGTTCTCCTCCTGCTGATTGTGCTGTTTATCCCGATGCAGTTCTTCGCGCCTTCGGGTCCGATCAGAGTCTTCAGCTATGTCTTGCAGATCGTACCCAATGTTGGTGGACAGGTGATCGAAGTACCGATTGAACCGAACACTCCCATCGAGGAGGGAGCCGTTCTCTTTAGAATTGACCCTCGCCCCTACCAGAACACGGTAGACCGGCTGGAAGCGGTGCTGGCAAGCACAGGGGTGAATGTCTCCCAGTTGACGGAGAGCCTGCGTGCGGCTGAGGCGATCACCGGCATGGCCCGGGCGAACTTGCTGGCGACGGAGACCGATATGGATCAACGAGCCCGTCAGCGGGTGGAGGCAGCCAGAGCTCAGGTGGCGGGCACCGAGGCTAATCTGGAAGTGGCAAGAGCCGACTTCGTGAGAATGTCCAAAGCGGCTGCTTCGGAAGCCGTTTCTCGCGCCCAGCTGGATGCTGCTCGGCGGCAGGTAGAAACACTGGAAGCTCAACTGGATGCGGTTAACGCCGAGTTCCGGAATGCTCAGCTTGCCATTACCTCCGGAAGTGATCGAATTCAACAGGCCCGGGATCAGGTAAGCCAAACCGAGGCAAATGAACAAAGTGCCCGATTGGCTTACGAGGCCGAAATAGGTGGCGTCAATCCAGCGATCAAACAAGTTCTTGCCGATCTGGAGACGGCTCGACTGAACCTGGAGTGGACGACTGTGAGAGCACCAGCAGACGGCTACGTGGTCAACCTTCAGCTTAAGCCAGGATTTCGAGTGGCCGCTCTCCCCTTAAGCCCGGTAATGAGCTTCGTGGATACGGAGCGCGTCGAAATGGTAGCACTGATTAGTCAAACCCAAGCGCGCCATGTAGAACCGGGACAGGAAGCGGAAGTCGTTCTGGATTTCTATCCCGGGAGGACCTTTCCGGTCAAGGTGATGTACTTGGTTAAGGCTCAGGGTCAGGGACAGCTGAGCCCCAGTGGCCAGCTGCCAGTAGGGAATCCATCCGAGAGGAACGCCCCGTTCTTCGTTAGGCTCGAGATGGAGGATTTTCCGGACGACCTGGAGCTTTTGGTCGGGGCCGGAGGTTCAGTTGCGATTTACACGGAGTATGGCCAACCGACACACCTTATCAGGAAAGTGATGATGCGGATGCAGTCCTGGTTGAATTACATCATGTAAGCGGGACAAGGGAATCTTCATGACTTTCGGACCCACGAAAACACGGATCGTCTTGGTCGGAGCAACTCTCGCTGTTCTACTTGCGGGCTGCAAAGCTGTCGGCCCGGACTATTCTCCTCCAGAACTGACGGTGCCTGATGCCTGGCATCAAACCGTTGCAAAGGAGATTACGGCCGAGGAACCCCAACTGCTGACTTGGTGGAGCCAGTTGAATGATCCCGTACTGGACGATCTGATCCGCCGTGCTCGTGAGAACAATCTGACAGTCAAACAGACTGATTCGGTGATTCGCGAAACTCGTGCGCGCCGCGGCATCACTTCGAGGCGCCTGCAACCGACGATCGACACCAACCTTTCCTATACGCGGGCCCGGCCCAGTGAGCAGGTGCCGCCGCTGAGTCTCCTGCCAGAAGACCTGGGAGTGGAGGCGCAGGGAAGCAACGTTTTTGCGGGCAGTTTTGACGTGGCATGGGAGGCGGACGTCTTCGGTGGTATCCGGCGCTCGATCGAGGCTGCAGACGCTGCGATCGATGCTTCAATCGAATTGCAGAGGGATGTCCTGGTGACGCTTCTCGCCGAAGTAGCTTTGAACTACCTTGAGGTGCGGACGCTGCAGCAGCGGATAGCCTTCGCAGAGAGCAATATCGATCTGCAGGAGCAAACGCTTGACCTGGCTCGAAGCCGTTTCGAATCGGGAATTGCGGGAAAACTGGACCCGGCGCAAGCGGAATCAAATTTGGCCAACACAGAAGCAGTGCTTCCGACTTTGCGGCAGGCCCTTCATGCCACGCTCAACCGGCTCGCAGTCCTGTTGGCCCAACACCCGGGTACACTAACGGAACTCATGGAGGTAAAGCCCATTCCGCAACCCCCGGACAGCATCGCCGTGGGAATACCGGCCGATGTTATAAGGCAGCGCCCCGATATCCGTCTGGCCGAGCGCCGGCTCGCCGGGCAGACCGCCCGAGTTGGCGTGGCCACGTCCAATCTCTACCCGAAGTTCGGCTTGTTCGGGAGTTTCGGGATACAGACGTCAAAGCTCACCAACCTGGGCGGATCCGTGACCGGGTTTGTGACCCCATTGATGTCCTGGAACCTGTTCAACAGAGGTCGAATCAAGGATCAGATTACGGTGGAAGAGGAGCTGGCAGAACAGGCTTTTCTGGGATACGAGAACACTTTGCTAGCTGCATTAGCAGAGGTTGAGACTTCGATGATAGCGTTTCGCGAGGAGGAGATCCGCATGGATGCCCTGAATCGTGCCGTCGATGCCAGCCTCCAAGCCGTTGAGCTCGTCGGCATTCTTTACGATGCCGGGCTTACAGACTTTCAGAATGTTCTCGATACTCAGCGAGTGCTGTTCTTTCAGCAGGATCAAGTCGTAGCCAGCGAAGGCCAGGTAACAAAGAATCTCATCTCCCTCTACAAGGCGCTCGGCGGCGGTTGGCAAGTCGTTCCATCACCGGCAACCTCCCCGTAGGAAAGAGGAACGATGAACGGTCGGAGTTGGGAACTGAGTCTAACCACGAAATCACTAAAACACAAAGCAATTATTCTTCTCGTGCTTTCGTGACTTCGTGGTTAATCCCTCCTTCACTCTTCGAGCTACGGAGGACAGGCCGAGCACTAAAACAAATCCCAAGTCCCAAGCACCAATTCCCAAGCCTCAAGCCCCGAGACCCAAGACCCCAGGACCCAGGATCCCTGTCCCCGACAACCGATTACCGTTTACTGGTAACCGATTACCACCTACTACTTACTACTTACTACTTACTACTCACTACTTACTGCTTACTTCCCCACCAACCGAACTGGCGACTCGAAACCCGATAAAATCCACCGAAGGAATCCACCACAAACTCTTGGGCAGC
>JAUVSF010000251.1 GCA_030597245.1 Acidobacteriota bacterium | reverse complement strand
TCTTGAATTTGAATCTGGGAATTGTTTTGTCGTTGATGACAGCACCCAGTGCGCAGGGGGCAAAGATTTCTGCATTAACCTCGTAAATCTCTTCTGGTTCAACGATTTCGATCCCCAGTTCTGTTGCAACCTTCTCGGCACGGGTAGAATCGACATCTGAAGCAAGGACACGTACTTTTTGGTCGGACAGGAGTTTGGCCAGGTTGTAGCCGACGTGGCCAAGGCCTTGGAGCGCCACAGAAAGGCCGGCCAGAGAATTGACGCCTAGAGCCTCCTGGGCGCAGGCACGCAACCCGTGCATGATGCCAAATGCGGTTACAGGACCGGGGTCGCCTCCGCCACCATGCGAGCGTGGCAGACCGACGACATACTTCGTTTCCATGTACATGAACTCGACGTCATTGACATCGATTCCCATGTCTTCACCTGTAATGAACCTTCCGTGGAGGCTCTCGATGAAGCGTCCGTAGGCCCTGAATAGAGCCTCGGACTTGTCCTTATTGGGGTCTGCGATGATGACCCCCTTTCCACCGCCCATGTTCAAGCCCGCGGCTGCCGCTTTGTAAGTCATGCCCCGGGAAAGCCGTACAGCGTCCAGGATAGCGTCCTCCTCGGTCTGGTATGGCCACATCCGGGTTCCTCCGAGGGCTGGGCCGAGGGTCGTGTCATGAATCGCCACAATCGCTTTGAGTCCGACATCTCTGTTTTGACAAAAGATGAGTTGTTCGTGTCCGTATTTACTAAGGTGCTCAAAGTTGTTGGCCATTGGTCCTCTCCAGCTGATGTCTTGGACGGTCCGTTACACACGGTCTGTTTCTACCCGTTGTGCAGCTAAACATGATTCATGTGAAAAGGGATGCAATCCGGATGCCTTGACGCGTACTGCGTTGCTCTGTTCTCTAGCCCGCTTCCGCTCTGCAGAAGAGCTCCCTGTGCGAAGAAGCGTGGGCTATATAGCCCACGTCTGGGGGCGGTATAGCCCGTGCAGTGATCGAACTGCCTATATCCTCACAGTCAATTCTGTTACATTGTTGCCCGACCTATGAAAAGAGAATCATCTCAAGGATTCGGCTTTCAAAAAAAGGCTCCAAGAAGAGTTGACTTCGACTTGGAATAGGTAGAAAATCAGAATTCCGATAAAAGCGATAAAATCGCGATGGGGTCCGTGAAAATCCTGGAACGAGTAAGTGGTATTTTACCACGGGAGAAGCGGAAGCGTTTTGCTTAGGAATGATTCGGAACTAGGGAATCCGAGATCTGTGGGAAGGGGGCCGGTGAGTCGTCGGCAGCGGCGGTTCCTTGTCGTCGTGTGTCTGTTCCTCGCTTGGGGTATGGTGGCAGCTCAGAGCACCGCACAGCAGGATCAGGACAAGCCTGGGAAGTGGTGGGGGCCTTTCCAGGTAACCGGTGGTATCGGCGTGACGGCTCAATTCGTCGATGTCAGCGGAAGTGAGTCGAAGTACCGGACTGACTACAACTACAGTACTGGAGTGAATCTGAGCGAGTTCAGCCTCACTCTCACCCCTGAGGACGAAGGCCTCTCCTGGCTGGATCATTTCAAACTCGATGGGTACGGGTTTGGAGACGCTTATCCCTACGAACAGGCGACTCTGGTTTTCGGAAAGAGGGGGCGCTACGAGTTTCAGGGGCGATACCGGAAACAGAACTATTTCTTCGACATCCCCAATTTCGCCATGGGGAGCCATGGCAGCGATTCAGCAAATCGGATGACTGACTTGAGTCTCAGCCTCTTTCCCCATCGTCGTGTGACGATCGAACTTGGATATGTCCGGAATTACACTTACGGGACGTCGTTTACCAGCGAATTGATCTTTCAAAACCTGGTGCAGTTGATCAACCCCAGGCGGGCGCTGACGCAGGATTATCGGGTGGGCGCGACCTTCGATCTGGATTCGCTGAAGGCGACTGTTGTGCAGAACTTCCGCAAATACAAAGATGATCCCAGTCAGACTGAGAATCAGTTGATTGACGAGGGAACTCTACCCGGCGTCGATGCCAGTTTGCCGGTTAGGCTTTCGGTTCCATCGACCCAGGTTACAGCGGTCTATCAGCCTTCTTATCGCTGGTCTTTGGACGGGAAGTACCGCTACAGCAAGGGTACGGCAGAGGCGGGGAGGTCAGAGGGCATCTCACTACAGTTGACAGAGGGGCTCACACTGGAACAGATCATCCAGGCGACCAGCGTGAGTGATCGCCCGGAGCATGTCGCTGAAGTTGAAGCAAGCGTGGAGCTGACGGACTCGCTGATCTTCAGCAATGTTTTTGGGTGGAGGAAGTTCGAAGTAGATGGGACTTTTTTTGAGCAACAGAGCTTGGGGAGCGCAGGGGGAGGTTCAATGCCCTCTGAGAGAACAGCTGAGAGTTTCGTTGAGTTTCGGACCATCCGCAACCGCCCCGAGCTTGAATACGTGCTGTCTTCCGAAGTCTCTCTCTTTGGTGGGTATCAGTACGAAGATCGCCTCGTCGATTGGGAGCTGAATCAGAGTCTCGCCTTCGATAAAGGGCTCCGAGAGGTTCGAATCGCTCATTCCGGCTTTGGTGGGGTGTCCTGGCGTCCTTATCGTGGTAGCCGCTTGTATGCCGAATTCGAAAAAGGAACTGCCAACAGTTCTCTTTACACTCCAGAGCCCCGAAACTTCACGCGATTTCGATTTAACTCCGGTTTTCCAATTGGTGAGCATCTTTCGATAACACCGTTCCTGGTCATCTCAGATTACAGCAATAAGGCCTCTGCACTGGATTACGAATCCGATCAGATACAGGCCGGAGCCGATGTTATTTACCGAGATCCTGATGGGAGGTTTGATCTATCGGGTGGATACCTGGTCTTCGACCTGGACAGCCTGACCGATTCCATTTTCTACTTAGGTGGAGACCTTACCGAGAACGTGTTGGATTACAGGGTCAGGCTTCATTTTGCGCATGTCCGGGCGACGTTTCCAATCGGCACCCGGCTTCGTCTGAGAGGGGCATACCAGTTGCTGGTGGATTCTGGGGGCAGTTCTTATCCTCTTGATCGGAATATCGTTGAGGCCGGCATGAACATCAGCCTGACAGAGAGTTGGTCAGCCGACATCGGGTACGTCTTCGTTTCCTACAACGAGAAACTTGAGACTGTTCAGGATTACAACGCCAACCGGCTGGGCCTGACGTTGCGGTGGGGGTTTTAGGGATGGTGAGGCGGACAGGGATAACAGCGATGCTTCTGTGCTCGGCACTGCTGCTCGGTGGGCAGTCCGTCTCGGCACAGGAGCCGCCGGAAGCGGGTTACGCTGGAATGGATACCTGCGAGATCTGTCATGAAGACGTAGTGACTGCCTTCAAGAAAAGTCCTCACTGGGCTGCGGTTCGTCTTGGAATCCCCCCAGGGGATGGTGTGGGTTGTGAATCCTGCCATGGGCCGGGCGAGGCTCACGTCGAGGATGCTCCGGAACACATCATTACCTTCAGAGATGAACCCGCGCGTGAGAGGATTGCACAGTGTGTTTCGTGTCACGAGGGGCGTTCAGGCATGAGGTTCCGTCGCGGAATCCATACCCTGGCCGGTCAGGCTTGCGATGTGTGCCATGTAAGTGGGCACGACGTCTCTAAAGCTGCCGTGGCCGTTCCGAAGCTGCTGAAAGATAGCGAACCGGAGCTTTGTTTCGATTGCCATGCCAGACAAGCCGCCGAGATGACGATGCCTTTTCGTCATCGAACCTCGGATGGAGTGCTCAAGTGTAGCGATTGTCACGGTGTTCACGGCAAGTCGGTCAGGCGCATGGAAAAGCATGCGGCACAGGAAGCGTGCCAGAACTGTCATCGTGGCAAGCAGGGGCCCTTTATGTTTGAGCACCTGGCCAATACGGTCACTGGGTGTGTGACCTGTCATGTGCCCCACGGAAGTACCAATCCGAAACTGCTGATCAGACATCAGGTTTCGTTTCTGTGTTTAGAGTGTCACTCGGTAATCACGCGTTACCACGATCTATCTCAAACGAGATTTCAAAACTGTACGGTATGTCATACCGCAATTCATGGGTCACAGGTGAACTCATTGTTTTTGCGGTAGGGAATTATCTAACAAAGAGGTGGTCATGAAAAAGAAACTGCTTATTCTGGCAACATGCTTGGTTGTCGTCGCTGTTACTCTAGCTCTGGGAGCCCCCCGGCGAGCGGACAGGGCTGACGTAACGGGCGATTTGCTGATCAGGTACATCCTGGATTTCCATGGAGTAAAGGCCCAGACGGAGGCGCTTTACGTGGGTTCCGAAACCTGCCTTGCATGTCACTCCGGGCCGAATCCGGTCCATGGATATGATACTGCTGACTGGCGTAAGACTTTCCACGCGTTCCCTTTCAAGACCGTAGAGGACGACAAGTATTCAATGGTCGATACGAAAGGGATAGTGGCCGACGCTAATCAGAACGGGATCGATGATTTCAAAGACGGCCTGAACATGAACGATGCGACGGTCTTTCAGAAATATGCACCCAATGCACCGATCCTCGGATACAGTGACGATACCGGGTACACCATGACGATAGGCCAGGTGACGCATCAGATCTTCTTTGCCTGGGGCGGAAACGGGCTGTACAAACAGCGTTTTGTAGTCCATATCCCTGTGACCGACCGACCCGGTGGATTGACCAAAGGTGCTTATATTACACCTCTCCAGTACAACGAGAAGACCCATGAGTGGGTTGAGTACCATCCCGAGCACTGGTGGGATGCCGATGGAAATCCTCAGATCACTCCCACCGCCACTACGGCTGTCGTTAACACTGTGAGCCGGAGCTTTGATAAGAAATGTGCCGGCTGCCATTTCACCGGGACCACTATCGGACAAGACGCCAAGGAAGAGTGGGTCTCTGATGCGGCTCCCGTGGTCTTGTTGGATCCAGAGGATCGCAACTACATCGACATGAACGGGGATGGAATCCGCGAGATGACTCACATCGGGTGTGAGGCTTGCCACGGGAAGGGAAGCTTGCACGTGATGGCCCATGGTGATCCGAACTTCATTATTTCTCCAGACCAGGATTTTGACAGTTTGCAAGCCAACGATGCCTGCGGCCAGTGTCACGTTCGTGGGTCGAGTAGCGAAGGCACTTATGGCTATCTATGGGATGAAGCCGAGGATCACGCCTATGTATTGGGTGATACCCTTGATGCTTACTTTACGCCGAACCCGGGACTGTGGCCTGACAAGAAGACTTCCAAACAGCATCATCAACAGTGGCATGACCTGTACGAGAGTTCAAAGCCTACCTTTGAGTTTCATATGGTGACCTGCTTCGAGTGTCATGACATGCATGTGGCGAACAAGCACAATATCCGTGAGGTGATCAAGGAAGAGGAAGACGGTCAGGAACTTTGGATTGCAACGGAAAACGACAACAATACATTGTGTCTGGCCTGCCATGCGACTCATGGTGAGTTCGAAGAAATCACCAAGGAGATGGTGGCTAACTACGATGACAACATTGATGAGATCGCTCCTATTGTCGAAGAGCATTCCAATCACCCGTATGCTCCCGGCCGGAGGATGGGTTTGAGTCGTTGCAGTAAGTGCCATATGCCGAAGACTGCGAAGAGTGCTGTCAACTACGATATCCACTCCCACACGTTCGAAACCATTCCTCCGGAAAAGACGCTGATGTACCAAGCTGACGGCGGGATGCCGAACTCTTGCGCAGTCAGTTGCCATCGGAACATCGTGGATATCTTTCCCAATGGCCCGGACAGCGACATCGGTAATTGGACGGAAGATTCAGACGTTACGCTGGCCGAGTGGCTCCTCAGGTTCTACGGCCCTAATGGATTCTGGTGGAAACACTCTGTAGAAAACGGGGATGACCACGAGTAGGTCGCACCGTACCTGCCGGCAGGAATAATTCAAACCACCAAGGCACCAGGGTCACCAAGAATCAGCGGTTGGCCTTGGTGCTCTTGTTGTCTTGGTGGTGAGAGTTTGTGAGCGGTTCTTCTCAGCGCTGCAAGCGTGGGCTCTGTTGACCGCTTACGGCGTTTTCTTGAGGACGACCATCGCTTCGATCTCCACGAGAAGATCCTCGCGACAGAGTCTGGCCTGGATTCCGACACTGGCCGGGAGGGGATCGAGTCCCTGCCATTTGAAGAAGGTCGTGCGGACGTTGTTGAACTCGTCGTAGTCACGTTCAATATCCCGAAGATAGCACGTAGTCTTGACCACATCTCGCCACGTTGCGCTCTCGGCTTCCAGCAGCGTGGTAATGTTTCGGTAAGTTCTCCAGCACTGGGCCCGTATTTCACCCAGGTGCGCAGTATTTCCCATTTCATCAACGCTTGCGGTTCCTGAGATAAAGAGAATGGTGTGATCGCCAAGCTCCAGGCGCAACCCCCTTGAGAAGGCAGAACCATAATCATAGGCCTCGTTCAGAACCGAGTGAGCCGTAATCGCCGTCGTCCGGAGCGGTTCATGGCCCTCCCGCTGTGGCTCTAATGGAGGCTGAATCTCGCCCAGTGTTGAGAGCATTCCCATCGCAATGAGTTCCTCACGTTCGCCCTGAGACAGGTTCTTAATATCGAGTAGTTCACGCGTCCGTTCCGTTACGTTTTCCATCATTCGTACTCAGTCTCCTCTATATATCGCCCAGCCCACTTCACGGCAAGCGCCTGTCGGGCGGCCTCATTTCCCATAAAAACCTGAACTCAGCCTGTCCGTAGCCGGCAACTCGGTCTCTTGCTACCGGAAAAATCCAAGGCAACATTGTACCCGATTTTCCGGATTCCCGAGCCAAGGCTGTCGCTCTTGCGTGCCCCCCTTCCCCTCCGTCGCCCGTCGTGCTCGTGCTCCTGCTCGTGCGCGTAATCGATTCCCATTCAAAATGGTAGTTTTGACGTACAACGGGCCTGCGGTCCTTCGACGATTACGAGAGTGGGGGCGAGCACGATCACGAAAAAGAAAACCAGCCTCGGGGGGAGGGGGTGCTTTACTTCGCGGCTTTGCGGGCTTTGCGTGAAAGGCATTTATGTCACGCCAAGACGCAAAGGTCTCTAAGGGAAGGGAGGATCAAGAGAAAAGAAGGCTTGCCGATGTGACACCGGCAAGCCTTCTGGAGGCGGTGGGCAACTAGAAGACCCAGTTGAGTCGCGCTAGCATCCCGAACTTGCTGCCTGTTGTGGCAACGATATAAGGTTGATTATCGTTGT
>JAUVSF010000155.1 GCA_030597245.1 Acidobacteriota bacterium | reverse complement strand
TTGATTCGGCTTCAGGAGCGGTATCAATTCGACGGAGTCCTGGTCAATCTTCCGGGGCGATCAGAAGACTGGGAAGCGCACGGCACGAGGCTGGAGCGGGGGAGCTCCTCTACGAGAATTAAATGGGATAACGGAGGAAGTACGATTTTCCCTTTCGACGACAACCCGAGGTTCAAATCCGCAACTGAAAGAGCCGCGGTGACGTTCGAAGCGGTCCGACCGGAGGACCTTTATTACGTTGAGCCCTGGGGCCTGAGTGGAGTCAACTATCCCTATGCGTGGGATTTCAGCGAAGGGCATAGAGGATTCCCTCCGTATCAGCAGGACACTCTGAAGAAGGTCATCGGGCAGGTCGGCGGTTCGGTTTCGGTTCATGCCGAGGTTTTTTCTCCCTGGTCTCAGTTTCTCGAACTCCTGGGTTATGAAGACGGACTCATGGGAATCATCGATGATCCGACAAAGGTGAAGGAGTGCCTGAACCGGCTGGTCGCTGGCGCGGCCGGACTGGGACGCCTCCATGCTCATGAAGGAGTTGACGCCATACTGATCTCCTCAGCCTTTGCTGGAGGTGGCTTCATTTCAAGAGAGCATTACCGGGAGTTTGTCCTCCCTTGCGAGAGGAGTCTGGTTGAGGAGCTGCGGAAGCATTTTACCGGTCCGGTCTACACTCACACCTGCGGTTCGATCGGAGACCGTCTCGATCTCATGTTGATGACGGGCACGGATGGGATTGACACTCTGGATCCGCCACCCCTGGGGAGTGTTGACCTCGAAGAGGCGAAAGCTATTCTGAAGAGACGGGCTTTCATCAAAGGCAACATCGACCCTGTGAATACGCTCTTGAATCGGTCTCGGGATGATGTGGCGAGGGATGCAAGGTATAGACTTACGCTTGGGAAACCAGGGGGTGGGTACATTCTGAGTACCGCCTGCTCAGTTGCGCCAAAAACGCCTCCGGAAAACATTGAAACTCTCTATGAAACGGTCTTGACTTACGGGTCCTACTGAGAAAAAAGAGGAGATGTGTCCATGAATGGCCGCCAGAGAATTTTAGCCCAGCTCGACGGAGCGAAGCCGGATAGGCTGCCTTTTATGCCCATCACGATGATGTTTGCGGCGGATCAAATCGAAAGATGTTATCGGGATTATGCCGGCGACTACCGTGTCTTGGTGGAGGGACAGATGCAGACCGCCAAGACGTTCGGTTTCGACTATGTTTCCTGCATCTCCGACCCCACACGCGAAGCCGGCGACTGCGGTGCACAGATCAGTTCTTTCGACGACCAGCCCCCGGCGATACACGAAGCGAATGCCTTACTGCTGAACAAGAAAACCCTGCTTAACCTGGAGATCCCCGGCCATGTTCCCGGGGGGAGAATGCACGACCGAATCGAAGCTGTTGCTCTTTTTCGGAATCGAGCCGGGGACGAGAAGCTGATCGAAGGGTGGATCGAAGGCCCCTGTGCCGAGGCTGCAGACCTTAGAGGGATCAATAACTTGATGCTGGATTTCTTTGACGATGCCCCGTTCGTCAGGGACCTCTTTGAGTTTGTTACCGAGATGGAGATCAAGTTTGCCAAAACACAAATCGAAGCAGGGGTTGATCTGATCGGGATAGGGGATGCGGCCGCGTCACTTGTCGGACCGCGGATCTATGAGGAGTTCATCTGGGAATATGAGAAGAAGATGGTCGATGCAATCCAGGAACATGGATGCCGGGTCCGGCTTCACATCTGTGGGAACACAAGGTCTATCCTGCGCGGAATGGGAGAACTTGGCTGCGATATCGGTGACCTCGATTACATGGTTCCGATGGCGGAAGCGCGAAAAGTAATGAGAGCGGACCAGGTTCTTCTGGGCAACATTGATCCCGTTAATACCTTGCTCCACGGGTCACCGGAAGACATCTACGAAGCCTTGAGCCTCTGTTACGAAGAAGCGGGCCCCTGTTACATTGTTGGAGCGGGCTGCGAGGTTCCGAGAGGAACGCCGCCAGAGAATCTTAAGACCATGCTCCACTTTGCCGAACAGGCTCAGCAATAAATTCAGAAAGCGCAGTTGCAATGCGGGTGAAACGTAGCCAAACTGTGTTCTGCCATGGAAGATAAGTCAAACCAGCACACCAAGCATCGTGAACTCAATGTTTCGGAACTTAAGGCTGTCTGCGATCCTGAGAGTCTTCCCTGCGAGACAACGAGCGAACTCGAGGCACTGGGAGAGATGATCGGACAGGATCGCGCCTCGAGAGCCATTCAGTTAGGCCTCGGTATGAAGAGCTTCGGTTACAACCTCTTCGTCGCGGGAACTCCCGGTACCGGGAAGAAGACGCTGATTCGCACAGTGGTGGAAGAGATTGCGAAGAGTAAGCCAACTCCGAAGGACGTCTTCTACATCTACAATTTTGAACGGCCGGAACGGCCAAAAGTAATCATGGTCCCGCCTGGAGTCGGATGTCGATTTCGCGCAGCCATGGAAGGGTTTATCGAGCAACTCAAAGAAGAGGTCCCCGGCGCTTTCAAGAGTGAAGACTTTGAAAGCCGGCGCAACGAAATCATTCAGGCCCTCCAGCTGTCCCGAGGGGATCTACTGGAGAAAGTCCAGGCAGAGGCAAGGCTGAAAGGATTGGCTGTCAAGCTGGCTGGACCTCAGATCATGACTGTGCCGGTGGTCAACGGGAAGGAACTGAGTCCCGAGGAATACGAAGCCTTGTCCCCGGAAGACAAAGAAGCGATCCAGACGAGTCAGGTCCAGGTGTCGGAAACGATTCAGGAGGTGTATCGCGCTGTGCGCTCGCTGCAGGACGAGACTCAGGAACGCCTGAAAGAGCTGGATCAGAAGGTGGCTCTTATTGCGACGGGCTACTATCTGGAACAACTCCGAAATGAATTTGGTGAGCACAAAGAGATCCTCGAGTATTTGGGTGAGATGCAGCGAGACGTTATCAGTAACATCTCGGATTTCCTGGAGACTGAAGAGGAAAGTGTGGCTGATTCAGTTGCCAAAGGCGGCACTGGGCTGAAGCGCTACAAAGTCAACGTGATTGTCGATAACTCGAAGCAGAAGGGTGCACCGGTTATTACCGAGACGCATCCTACTTATCGAAATCTGATTGGTTACGCAGAGCGTGAAGTCCGCATGGGCACGCTGTTCACCGACTTCACAATGATTCGCGCAGGTTCGGTTTTGACGGCGAACCATGGCTACCTGATTCTGGACCTGGTCGATTTACTGACGACTCCCCTGGCCTGGGATTCTCTGAAACGCGTGCTGCAGGATGGGGAGGCGAAGATTCAGGACCGCGACGAGCAGTTTGGAGGGGTTGGAACGCTTGGCTTGCGGCCTGAACCGGTAAAGGTCGATCTCAAGGTCATTGTGTTGGGGAGCTCAGAGCTCTACGGTCTCCTGTACGAACACGACGAAGATTTCCAGAAGCTGTTTAAGATAAAAGCTGAGTTCGACACGGTGATGAAGAAGACTGACAATCACCTGCTGCAGTACGCTCGGTTTGTGAAGACGCTTTGTGACAAAGAGGGTTTGAAGCATTTCGATCGCCCAGCGGTAGCGGCACTCATAGAACACAGTTCCCGCATGGTTTCTGACAAGCAAAGGCTCACACTCCGATTCAGCGACGTAGCGGACCTGGTTCGAGAATCCAATTACTGGGCCGATCAACGTGGGGCAAAAGTGGTCGGAAGGGAAGACTTGGAAAAGGCTCTTGACGAGAAGACCTTCCGCTCTAACCTTTACGAAGAACGCATCCAGGAGATGATTGACGAGGGCACAATTCTGATCGACTCTGTGGGTAAGGCCGTAGGTCAAATCAATGGGCTCTCCGTTTATCAGATTGGAGGCTACTCGTTTGGCAAACCCACCCGCCTGACCGCCCAGGTAGGTGTTGGAGACAAAGGAGTGGTCAACATCGAACGCGAAGCTCGCATGAGTGGAAGAATTCACGATAAGGGCGTTCTTATCTTGAGCGGCTACCTCCACGGGAAATATGGCCAGAATCAGCCTCTGAGCCTTTTCGCGAGCATCTGTTTCGAACAGTCGTATTCCGGTGTGGACGGTGACAGCGCGAGCTCTACCGAGCTCTACGCCATCCTCTCGAGCCTTGCTGACATTCCTCTGAAACAGTTCATCGCCGTGACCGGTTCCATTAACCAGAAAGGTGTGATTCAGCCGATTGGAGGGGCAAACGAGAAGATCGAAGGATTTTTTGATACCTGCAAAGTGAACGGCCTCACCGGAGACCAGGGCGTCATCATTCCGCACCAGAACGTTCAGAACCTGCTGCTCAAGGCTGAGGTTGTCCAGGCGGTTGGGGAAGGGAAGTTCCATATCTACCCGGTCAAGACCGTTGACGACGGTATCGAGATCCTCACCGATCTCGAGGCCGGAGAACCACAAGAGGATGGTACCTATCCGGAGGGGACGATGCATGACCTGGCCCAGAAGAGACTTGACGAAATGGCTGAGATCGTCCAGCGCCGCGGAGGTCCATTCGAAGAAGAAGGCGCAGAAGAGGAGGAGGAAACAGAGGAGGAAGAAGCGGAAGCTTAGACTTCCACACTCCAGAGTTCATCCCCTTCTTCTTGGTGATCTGGGTGTCTTGGTGGTCAGGAACTGCTCGAATCAGAACCGGCTTGATCCTCGAGTACTTCCGGGTTAACGATGTTCGCCAGGTTTGGCTGGGTTCCGTTCAAGATGGCCCTTACTTCGCGGACCATCGTCTCGAGTATCCGCTGCTGTGACAGAGGTGTTCGCGCAGCAATGTGGCCTGTAACGTAGGCGCGGGTATGCCTGAAGATCGGGTGAGCGGCGTCGGGGGGTTCATCCGGAGACACATCCAGGCCGACAGCTCCCAATGGTCCTTTTTCCAATGCCTTGTGGAGCAGATCCAGGCTTTCAATCACAGGCCCTCGAGCTGTGTTGATCAGGACCGATCCCGGCTGTATCAGGCCGATGTTCTGACGGTTGATGAGGCCGCGTGTTTCCCCTGTGAGAGGTACGTGAAGGGTAATGATGTTCGCTTGCTGCAGCAGGTCTTCAAAGGACACAAAGGTTATGTCGTCATCAGCGAAGCTGGAGTGGTCAATGTATGGATCATTCGCCAGCGTACGGAGTCCGAAGCCCCTGGAAAGCATCCTGACCTGACGCCCAATCCGGCCGTATCCAATGATCCCAAGGATCTTTCCTTCCAGATCCTGGCTGGTTTCGAGATACCGCAGATTCCAATCCGCATCCTGGAGGGCCTGACGCCAGATGTTGAGCTTCTTGCAGGCCGCCAGAATCAGAGAAAGGGTAAGTTCGCCCACTGACCGAGACATTGCGCCGGGAGTATACGTAACCGGTAATCCACGGTCCGTAGCCTCTTCGATACTGACTGAATCGTACCCGACCCCGGTACGGGCGATCAGCTTCAGTCCGGGGGCCCGGTCCATTAATTCTCCGTCGAAGTAGACCGATCCCCGGGCTATCACAGCAATGACTGTTTCATCCATCGCTTTGACGACTTCCTCACGAGAGGAATCGCTTACGGAGAGGATCTCGTATTCAGGTTCAAACTGAGCCCGGACATAGTCGGGCAGAAGGCCAATTGAGACAATTCTACGACATTTCATCGAGCATCTAGTTTGACCATGCAGGACAGATTTGCAAGTTTTGTCGAGTTCTTTCTGAGGCGCGGGATTATCAAGGCCTGGGAAAGTACTTGGAGGTTGGACCACGCCCGTTAAGAATTAAGCTCGAAACTCGAAGCTCGAAATTCGAAACAAATTTCAAGCTCGAATATCTGAGGACTGAAACAGGCTCTCTTAGACCTTGTCACTTCTAACTTGTTTTGAGCTTCGAATTTCGAACTTCGAGCTTGGCCTGCTGCGGTTTGGGCAACAGACCCGGTAGCTTCCACGGGCGATCTCGTCTTCTAGACTTCACTCAAGCAGAAGTGCTACAATTCCGGCTTCAAAATTCTGACCGAGCGCGTCCCCATCGTCTAGTCTGGCCTAGGACACCGCCCTTTCACGGCGGCAACCGGGGTTCAAATCCCCGTGGGGACGCCACTTCAACTCACCTATTTTCAGCAGCGTGCAACAGTATCTTGAACTAAAGGGTAGGGCAGTTCGGAATAGTAGAGGACTCTTACTGAGAACTCGGCTTGTGGCCTGGGGCATGGTTTTAGCCACCAAGCCACCAAATCACAAAGAATTCCTAGTGTTTTTGTGATTTGGTGGTTAATCTCGCCAATCCCTCTGCAGTTCAATCCAGGGAGGCCTGAACCCGCACGCGGGTCCAGGCACAGATGCACGAGCCGGCTGGAAGACGTACCTTCTATTAGGGGAAGGGAAAGCCCAACACCGGCAATGCCGGGACAAATTCGACCTCACAAACCGATCCACTCAACACCTTGATTGAGTAGTTGCCGGCTCCGTCAGTATTCGTAGTCCCCGTAAAAACGGTGTCCGGCGCGCCGCTCAGGTTTCTACAGACAACGGACACACTAACATTGGAAGCGGCGACGTTGGCAGCCATCTCAGTGAGAACTGGGCCCATAACCTGCCCCGAGAGGGTCACCTCTGCGGGGCGGGAAGGGAAACTGAAGTTCCGCGTCATCGCACCGTTAAAACTGATGACATCGCTGCCGAATTCAGCGGGCACGCCCCAGAGTCTGTTGTCTTCCAGTGCAATGCCCGCAAAGAGACTGTACTGACGGCTTACGGCAAGGGTAATGTCGAAGCCTCCTGAACTGCCCGGAACAGCGATACTGAATCCTTCTCCGAACCCCCCGAAGAATCCGAAGAAGCCTGGAGCCCGTGTGTCTTGAGCACTCACGAACGAGCCTTCGGACAACGTAGCCTTGTCGGCTTCACTCAGGAGCCCTGAGAGTTTTGCAGTTGCCGGCACGGAAAAGTTTGCTGTGATATTCGCCGTTCCGGCCAGGCTTGTTACCGAGTTTCCACCCAGATTCACTCGACCGATATCGTAAAGGCTCGCCAGTTCGCCGTTAGACTGCTGCCCCTCTCCTTCTTCAAACAGTTGCAGGCTTACAACGTAGTTGTGGTTGTCAGGTAACTCGATAAGGTAGTCCCGGACCGATGTTCCACCCGGCAAATTCACAATTCCGGTAATGTCGTCATCCGTCGAACTAAAGACCAGGCTAGGATCTATCTTCAACAGCTCAGCAGGAAGGGAACCCAGGTTGGACACACTGCCCTGAGCCGTCTCCATTGAAAGTGTGGACAGGGTGATGTTCCGAGTTACGTCCGCATCGCCTACCTGCACAGGCGGATCCACTTGCTCTCGGATCAGTAGCGTAGATGCTTGAACCTGAGCAGGGTTGGCACTGGAAATGAACCCAAACTCGGAAGAGACGAAAGCGACAATGGACACGGTACAGACGCTCTGTTTGGGAACAGGAATCACGTAGTTGCCCAGGAAGTCTACAGAACCCATGTAGCTGAGGTTATTGCAGACGGCGGAGGCACCTGACAAGATAACCGGGCCAGTTTGGTTCCTGGAAGACTCGAAAGAGGGCGTGCCGGAAGTGACAACGCCTTTGATCTGTACGCCTGCAGGGAGAGTCTGGTTGAGCGTCCTGTTGCTGGTTAAGTTGAGGCCGGTAACGCGCTTTGGAAGCAGTGCAGTGCCGCTTGTCGGGTCTCCTCCACCTCCATCATCGGACGACGGAACCATGGCCACTGTGGAGAGGGTTCCGCTGCTCTCCTGGATCAGGGCAGCAGCCACGACCGGCTGATCGCAGCTCAGCACCACCGGACCTTCAAATCCGTCTTTCACGGCTGGGATAAGTTCTGTGATAAATTTGGCCAGTTGCTGATTTCCGGCGAAGTCAACCGGACCCGATCCAGCCATGGCACCATTGGCGCCACTGTAGAGGGTCAGTTGGCAGGTAGGTGCCTCAGCCGCCGCCGCTGATCCTGAATTGGGAATGGCTACCGCAATCCCCGTGTTCACCACTCCGGGGTCGATCTTGGCAAAGGTCCTCCAATTGACGGAACCCGTTTCCGGCAAGATGCCGATCGGAGGCAGTGACACCCCTCCTGCCTGGAGAGTGTAGAAAGCGGTTGCCACCACGTTCCCTGGGGCCGAGACGACCGCATAGCCTACAGAAAGAGAATTCAGCTGGGGGTTACCGAATTTGATCTTGTCACCCCCGTTCGGCTGCAGGGTTATTGCCTGTGTCTCTTCAAGGGTCCCGTCGGACTTGAAGAACCGAACCGTAACCTCGGTCTCAGTGCTGTCGCTATTCTGGACAAAGATCTCCGTTGTGTTGAGGGAGTTCCCCCGGATTGCCTGCGCGAAATAGACTTCAGTCTGGCCCAGAGCGTTAAGGGTCCAGAACAGAAACAGCACAGAACAGCACAGAATACGTCGAGTCGGTATTTCTTTTAAATAGGAATCCATAGAAGCTCTCCTGCTGATTTTCCAGCCAGTGACCCGGGCTGCATGATGCAACAACCCCGGCTAAGTGACTCGACAATCGGGTTATAGTTTTCGTTTAAAGTATGAGTCTAGAATTGTTAATAAGTATAGGAGTTTTGAGCTATCTGTCAATAGTGGAAACATGAGCTGGGCGGGTTCACGCAAAGTCCGCCAAGTTCGCCAAGGGTTTAGGAGTGGGCAGTGACGTCCGTACCCGGGAACTCCACCCTTTCTTTGCGTTCTTTGCGCCTTGGCGTGAGGTGAACGGGTTTCACGCAAAGCCGCCAAGTCCGCCAAGGGTTTAGGAGTGGGCAGTGGCGTCCGTGCCCGGGAACTCCACCCTGTCTTTGCGTTCTTTGCGCCTTGGCGTGAGCCTAATCGATTTTACGCCAAGCCGGAAGCATATGATTGTTTCCAAGAAAGAAAAATTCTGGCTTTCCATTCAGGTTTAGCTTAGAATCGGGTTCATTGGGAGGTTGGGGCTCAAATCGGCAGTAGCCGAACTGGTTTTCCCGCTCTTTCTCTAATCCAAAACGCAGATGCCGGCCTGATCGGGATTTAGCTTAGAATCCCGAAGTTGTTGCAGTTCTTCCTATTTGTGCACTCCTCGCGACGAGTCTCAACTTCGTGTTCGTTTTGTTGGAAAACAGTTAAACGAAAGGCAGAAGTCATGCTCTCGAAGGTAAACGATTCCGTGAGAACCTGGATGATTCTGGGAATTGTCTGCGCGGTGCTTGCAGGAATGACTGCAATCGCGTGGGCACAGGTTGCCCCTGAGGGTCATTTACCTTTCTTATACATGTTCAATGACAAAGTCGATGCCACGAAGATGGATCAATACATGGAAGCCATCGATAAGATCGTGGAGGCTCACAAGCAGCACGACAACGGCAACAACTGGGCGGCGTTCGCTCCGATGTTCGGGGGACCTGAATCC
>JAUVSF010000059.1 GCA_030597245.1 Acidobacteriota bacterium | reverse complement strand
ATCATTTTTCTCGATGGATTTCCTGAAGGAGCCTTGCTTGGGAGGTAAATACGACGCGCTACTCCTCGTTTCATATGGCGGTCCCGAGAGTCGCGAGGAGGTGTTCCCGTTCCTGGAGCGAGCGCTTCAGGGAAGGAATGTTCCGAGAGAGCAAATGTTGGGGGTTGCGGAGCACTATTTTCACTTTGACGGAGTGAGTCCCATCAATTCCCGGAACCGGGAACTGCTTTTCGCCATAGAAGCGGAATTTGCCCGAAAAGGGCCGAACCTTCCTGTCTACTGGGGCAACCGCAACTGGCATCCGCTGTTGGAAGACACGGTCAGGCAGATGGCAGCCGACGGGATAAAGCGCGCTTTAGCTTTTGTTACTGCTGCCTTCAGCTCCTACTCGAGTTGCCGGCAGTATCTCGAAGATATCGAGAGGGCAAGGGTTGCAGTGGGATCACAGGCGCCGGAAGTGGACAAGCTGCGAGTCTTTTATAACCACCCCGGGTTTGTTGGAGCCAACGCCGAGAATGTGAGATCGGCTTATGATTCCATAGCAGGGCGGGAGCGTGACTCAGCACCTTTACTTTTTTCCGCTCACAGTATTCCTCTGAGAATGGCAAGCGCTTGTGAGTACGTTTCCCAGCTGAAAGAAACGGCAACTCTGGTCGCTCAGGCCGCAGATCGTGAAACTTGGGAACTGGTTTATCAGAGCAGGAGCGGCCCGCCTGGCCAACCCTGGTTGGAGCCTGGTATTGAACAGCGTCTTGAGGAGTTGGCTGAGGCAGGCGTCAAAACCGTTGTCGTGTCGCCGATCGGATTCATTTCGGAGCACATGGAGGTTGTTTATGACCTCGATACCCAGTTGCAAAGCAAATGTGAGGAGCTTGGAGTCAGTCTGATCCGTGCCGGAACGGCTGGAACCCACCCGGACTTTGTCTCCATGATTCGAGAGTTGGTTCTGGAGCGCCTCGATGAGAGTACGACAAGGCGCTTTCTCGGAACACACGGGGCTGGACACGATTATTGCCCCGTAGACTGTTGTCTGGGCAACTTGAGGGGCAACCGGCACTCCTCAGGGGCTGATGACGAAATGCAGGTCAGAATTGACCAGATGCGGAGTTGAAAGAATCTTGATGGAGTCTCGAGCGACTGGAAGAATCCTTGAAACTCGCTCGGCCATAGCCGAAATTGTCCCAATGGTGAGAGAGGATCTTGATTCGGTTTGTTCTCTCGAGAACAAAGTGTTTCAGACGCCCTGGGACCGGAAGAGTTTTGAATTAGTCATCGCAGATTCAAAGTTAACCGCTCTGGTGATCCGACACTCCGGACAATTCGCTGGATACCTGATAGCGTCTTTCAGGGGACATGAGCTCCTGATTGCTAACCTTGCCGTAGCAGAGAAATTCCGGCGAGAGGGACTGGCCGGCCAATTAATTTCGCATATCCTCGCCGAAGGCGCCAAGACGGGCCTCACGTATGCGGTACTGGACGTTCGAGAGTCAAACGCGGGAGCGATCGATCTCTACTCGCGGTTTGGATTTCGGGTGATCGGTAAACGGCGTAGTTATTACTCCTCTCCACCGGAGGATGGCCTGATCATGTACCGGAGGCTTTAGAAGAGGTCTCGGGGGCTTGGGGGCTTGGAGTATTGGGGGTTTGGAGTCTTGAGTCTTGGGGCATCTTAAGGTCCTGGTGGTTATTTTTTTGAATTCTTTAAGACGTCCAGGAAATCCCGGTACTTGGAGCGGATTTCTATAAAGTTTGAGTGATCGAGCAGAAGTTCACTGGTGATCTGGCGAATTTCCGAATCTTCCACGGTGGAAACTGATTCATCGGATGAAACGACAGCAAACAGGCAGTTGAGCAAATCCATTTTCATTTCCCTGGTCGCCAGTTGGTTGAACTCACGGGTGACCAGGAAGTTCTCTACATGACCGAAGAGCTGGTTCTGGCGCTTCGCAATCTCGACAATCATCACGGCCTGTTCTTTTGGGAGGTGGCCTTTCTCCATCACGATGCGCTCCATCTCCTGGCTTTCATCGGGGCTGATGTTCCGGTCTGCATGGGCTACCCTTCCTAAGAGATAGGCAAATGCCGCTACATAACGGGCCTGCTGGGGCTCCATCTCGGCTAGTTGCTGGGAAATCTTGCGGATGCTTTCCACATCCTGGTCTTGCTGATCCTCCGTTTCTCGATCAGGTGAGAGTCCCAGAAAGCGAAGAATGCTCATAAATCATCTCCCCTTGGGCTTATTGAGCCCTGTGCAACAAAAGCCGAGGATCGGTTTGAACTTAGCAACTCGGGTCCAGTAGATCGTAATTAATTCGCGTCGCTAGTATATTACAAACGGTGAACGAGACTCGCCAGAGTGTTTTGTTTGAGTTTGAGTTTGAGTTTAAGTTTGAGTTTAAGTTTGAGCTGGACCGGCGGGAAGGGAACTGGGGCTCGGGGCAGAGAGCTGTGTACTGGTGATAGTGACTGAAGGCGCAACCGATCCTGATGGATTTAGGGAAATTGTTGGAATCGATCCCCGCAAGGGAATTCCCTAAAGGACCCAGAATCGCAAAGAGGAAGATTGATGAATCTATTTGACCTTGAGAGCCCAGCCTTCCTGATAGACGTTGCGCGACTCGAACGCAATTCACGGATGATGCTCGAGCGCGCTAAAGGGTTGGGGGTGCGGCTTCGCCCGCATGTCAAGACTCACAAATCAGTAGAAATCGCTCGAATTCAGCTGGGGGGAAGGGAAGGGCCAGTCACAGTTTCGACTCTGGCAGAGGCGAGGTTCTTTCTTGAAGCCGGCTTCACAGACATCACCTACGCAGTACCGATCAGTCCGCAGAAGCTCACCTCCGTTCAGATGCTTGCCGAGAAATGTGCATCTTTCAACATCCTGCTCGACAGTGAGGATGGTGCGGACGCTGTCGATCGTGCTGCAAGGACAAAGGGGTTCTGTTTATCGGTCTTCCTTAAAGTGGATAGCGGCTACCATCGAGCCGGCGTCGATCCGTCATTAGCTGAGAGCATAACCCTGGCCGAGCGGTTGGAAGACTCAAAGTGGATCGATTTCAAAGGCATCCTTACGCATGCAGGACAGTCCTACCACGCTCATTCCCAGGATGAGATCCGGGATGTGGCCGAAGTAGAGCGGTCTCGGATGGTCCAATTCGGCCAATTGCTTCGGAGTGCAGGGATTTTGTGTCCCGAGATCAGTGTGGGTTCGACTCCGACTGCAGTTCATGCCCGGCACCTGGAAGGGGTGACAGAGATTCGGCCGGGGAATTACATCTTCTTCGACAAGTACCAGGCCGACATCGGCACCTGCAGTCTTGAAGATTGTGCAGTTTCGGTCATGACCAGAGTCATCGGAGTCTATCCCGAGGGAAAGAGACTTGTGGTCGATGCCGGCGCGTTGGCGCTTTCGAAGGACCCTGGGGCTGATCACATGGTGAGTGAAACGGTCTTTGGCCTGGTGCTGGACCACCCGAATCTCAGGGTGGCAGGTCTGTCGCAGGAACATGGAACGATCATCGGTAATACCGAGAAAGATGTTGCAGGCTTTCGAGTCGGTGATGCACTCAGGATCTTGCCAAATCATTCGTGCCTGGCCGCGGCTCTGCATCCATGGTATTTCTTAACCGACGGTGAGCAGGTTGTGGACCGTTTTCAGCCGGTCAGGGGATGGCGATAGTTTGAATCCCGACAGTGGGGAAGGACGTATATTAAAGTATGCCGATTTTCGAGTACAAATGTGCTAAGTGCAAGCAGGAATTTGAGCGAATAGTCTTTTCGGACCAGGCCGAGGTTGTGTGCCCGAAATGTGGCAGCCGGGAAATCGAGCGACTCCTTTCCACCTTTGCTGTCAAGAGCGGATCACAGGGAGGCTTGACGACCGGGAGGGCCCCGTCGTGCGGACCTTCCGGCGGGACCTGAGGGATCTGAGCACCCTCGAACCGTGTGTTCGAGTTACATACCCTCGAGGCAGTATACAAACAGACTGAACCTGATTGTTGTAAGGCGCATCCTGAGAGGTGGCATTAGTGCTGCCCGGCTCTTTCTTTGACACATCCATTGTCGAGTAGGAGGGGAGGGCCGGGGTTCATCTAACCTCCGGTTTATCGGGTATTCCTTAGCACCTGCCTACGGTTGGCCTGGTCCTCTGAAATAGGGAGAAGACCGAATGGTCGCCCTGCCCTTTGCGATCTTTGCGTGGGACGGGTTCATTTCACGCAAAGCCCGCCAAGTTCGCATGGGGTCAGCCAGGGAAGTGTGGCACTCAGCCCTTTGCGTTCCGCATGCGTCTGTTTCTCGGCAGAGGCCGCTTGCGCAACAGTACGTAGGTCGCGCCGATTCCTCCATCCTGAGGAGGTGCGGTGGTGTAGGCGATGATCAGGCGCGCCCGTCTTTCTGTGGAGAGCCACCTGGGGACGCTCTTCCTCAGGACTCCGTCATGATCCCTCGAGTTATTTCCCTTACCATGGATGATGCGGACGCAGCGCAGGTTACGCGAAATGCACTCTGCCAGAAAGACGTCCAGTTCACTTTCGGCTTCCTTCTGGCTTGAGCCGTGCAGATCAAGCTTGGCCTGAACGGCGAATCCTCCCCGGCGGAGTTTTCGGATCAGCTTTCGGTTGCCTCGTTCAGGGCCCCCCTCGTGATATCCCGGGTGGAACGACCAGTCAAAATCGGTCTCTCCGCGCAGAAACTCCTTGAGGAGCTCTTCGTCATCAGAACCCTTGGCCGAGGCATCTTTCGAGCGTCGCGGTCCATTCACTCTGGGAGCCGTTTTCCTGGCTTCAAGACGCTTGACGTCTGCCATCGCGTCAGCAAAAAGACACTCAGTCTCGGAATCATCAATGATTTCTGTTCGTCTGAGAGGTGACTTCGACCTCATCGACATTCGAGACTTGATAGACATTTGACTGCCCTCCGAGTTGAGATGATCTTCCTACATTATATTACATGGGCTGGACATCGGAGCGGTGATCGGTTATCGGTAATCGGGGAAACGACGAACGGTCGGAACTGAGAACTGGGTCTAACCACTAAATCACTAAAACACAAAGCAATCATTCTTCTAGTGCTTTCGTGAATTGGTGGTTAATCTCCCGGTTTTACCTTCTTAACCGATTACCGATCACTGATAACCGGTTCGTCGTTCTTGCTATACTCTTTGGGGTTCGGCGTCCGGCCGAACTTGAGGAACTAGCAATGCTCCCGGAAAAGGAATTGGAAAAAGAGATCGAGATAAAGGGAATCCCCAAGTACATTCCCGAGTTAATTGCTGAGGAGTGTCGGACCAGGATCTCAGATGCTGTTCGAGATCTGCTTCATCGCTCGGGGATGAAGAAAATCAGCATCTCGGTTGGCAATGAGGAGGACGGTTCTCGGCCCCATGAGCAGCGGAAGCAAAAGCAGGGGGACGGTGTAGGCGACGAGGTCTCGACCGAGCAGAGGGCTGAACAATACCGTAGTCGCGAACCCCTTTTCGGCTTCGATTTTCTTGTGGTACCCGATGATCTGAAGGAGAGTCTTCTGTCTGCAGTGGACCTCGTGCGCGTCGAAGAGACCGTCTTCGACAAGTGGAATCTTAGATCAATCGAGCCATTTCCACGTGCGGCGCTCAACTTCCATGGAGATCCGGGAACCGGTAAGACTTTGGCTGCGCACGCAGTCTCAGCCTATTTGAAGAAGCCGATCTTGATGGCCAGTTACGCCCAGATCGAGAGCAAATACGTCGGGGACGGGTCGAAGAATGTCGAAGCAGTCTTCTTCGCGGCCGAGAGAGACGGCGCCGTTCTTCTCATTGATGAGGCTGACTCGCTTCTATCCCGTCGTCTGACTGATGTCAATCAGGGGGCCGAACAAGCCATTAACTCGATGAGAAGCCAGTTGCTGATTTGCCTCGAGAACTACAAGGGTGTCGCCGTTTTCTCCACAAACTTGGTGGAGAACTATGATCGGGCATTTGAGACCAGGATGAGACACATCTTCTTTCCGATGCCTGATGAACCGGGCCGGCAAAAGATCTGGGCGAATCACCTCCCTCCCCAACTCCCGCTGGCTCCCGATGTGTGTGTCGAAAGTCTCGCCCGGGTGGATGATGTATGTGGGAGAGATATCAAGAATGCTGTGATCGACGCCGCGCTGAGAGCGGCGCGAAGCTGCAAGGATCGTATCGAAATGGGCGATCTGCTCGAAGCCGTTCAGCGAGTCAAGTCCGATAGGATCAAGCGGCCCCGCAAAGACTAGATCCCTGCGCAGCGCAACGTTTCCCTTTCGACTGGATTCATGATGAGGCGGTTCTTGTCCTTGACCGCCTTCCGGGAGTTCGGTACTCTTTAAGTGTCTTGCTTTGTTAGGCTTACTTTCGTTTCCCTTGAGAGGGGGTACCAGATGTTGAAGCGACTGGTGTTCTTGGCTCTCCTTGTTTTGGCTTTTCCTCTTTTTTCCTGCAGTTCAGAGCCTGAAAGGATCACTCTCATCATCGCAGGAGGTGCCACCGGACAGGAACTTGAGCTGACGGTTGCAGCTACCCAGCGATTCATGGCTGAGAACCCGAATGTCCGGGTCGGGGTGCGTCCGATTCCGAGAAACCTGGATGAGAGGTTGGAGCTTTATCAGCAACTGCTGAGTCAGGGGTCAGACCAAATCGATGTTCTGCAGATCGACATAGTCTGGGTGGGCGTACTTGCGCAGTACGGTCTCGATTTGAAAGGTCTCATTCCCGAGGAGGGAATCGGTAAGCATTTTCCTTCCATAATCGAGAACAATACGGTAGACGGGAAACTGGTTGGTATGCCCTTGTTTGCTGATGCTCCAAGCCTCTTCTACCGGGCTGACTTGTTGAAGAAATACGGTTTCGGTGCCCCTCCAGAGACTTGGGACGAGCTAGTCGAAATGTCGGAAACGATTGCCCTGGGTGAACGTAAGGAGGGCAATTTCGGATTCTGGGGTTATGCGTGGCAGGGCGTCAATGACGAGGCTCTAACCTGCAACGCTTTAGAATGGCAATATTCAGGCGGCGGCGGGAGTTTTCTGGATGCTGAAGGGAACCCCAGGCTTGCCGGTCCTGAGTCGGTCGAAGCATTCAAGAAAGCAGCATCCTGGGTCGGTTCGATTTCGCCTGACCGAGTGGTGGAATTCGACGAGGAGGATTCGCGCTTGATGTGGCAAAGAGGTGACGCTGCTTTTCTCCGTAACTGGTCGTATGTATATGCCTTAGCCGAAAAGGACAGTTTCCTGAAGGAGCGAATGGGTGTTGCGCCACTGCCGGCCGGCCTGTCCGGCCGCGCTGCGACTCTGGGGGGATGGGAACTGATGGTGTCCAGGTTCTCCCGATATCCAAAGGAAGCAGCCGCCCTGGTTCGCTTCATGACGTCCGAAGCAGAGCAAAAACACCGTGCTATAGAAGGAAGTTATAACCCAACGATTCGAGCACTCTATCAAGATCCTCAGGTGATCAAAGCAGTGCCGTTTTTTGAAGGCTTCGAAGAGGTCTACAAAAGTCTTGTCGTCAGACCGAGTACACAGACAGGAGCCCACTACGCTGAAGTTTCTTCCATTTATAGTGGAGCCGTTCACGACATACTGGGAGGTGCAGAGGCCGAGACTCGACTGGCTCAGGCCGAGAAGGACATGGCTGCTGTGATACAGCCTTGATTGTAGACCGACGTGCTCAGGTTGGTTAAGGTGAACCCGTGATTCCTGGTGCTCTTGGTGTCTTGGTGGTTTGAGTTATCCGGTCTACCAGCCACTGTGGAACCGAATCGAGCTCGACTTCCTGCTGATCTCCTGAAACGAGATCTTTGACGACCAGTGACCCGCTGTCCAATTCTCGAGGGCTCATCAGCACGGCCCAGCGGATGGATCTCTGCTCTGCATACTTGAACTGTTTGCCGTACTTTGCCGGCTCCGGATAGACGTCCACTCGGATTCCGGACTGTCGCAACCGGGTGGCCAGATCCAGAACGGCCGGAATCGTCTCCTCGTTGAAAAGGGTGAGCAGTACCTGTGGCCGGCCGGGGAGCTGGGTTGGAAAGAGTGCCTGCTCTTCCATAATGAGCAGAATCCTTTCCAAGCCAAGGCTGAAGCCGCACGCTGGGATCTTTCGACCACTGAACATACCGATCAGATCGTCGTATCTGCCTCCACCGCCAACCGAACCACTATAGTTCTCGACATCGACCTCGAAAATCGGACCGGTATAGTAACTGAGACCTCGTGCCAGGTATGGATCAATTCGAATGTGATCCGCGGCTGCTCCACTCGAGGCATACCGCAGAACGTTCTCCAACTCTGCGATACCTTCGAGTCCTTCTGGGGACGAAGTGAGCGCTGATTTAAGCCAGTGAAGCATTTCTGCATTCTGAGTGGGGGCCTCATTCAGCCTGTTCATGAGTTGGGCCACGGAAGCTTCAGGAACGCCGCGTTCAAGCAACTCCGCATGGACAGCGTCGAGACCGATCTTATCCAGCTTGTCTACAGCGACAAGAACGCTTTCCTCGAGATGTGAATCGATCCCCGCTACCTGCAAAAGGCCTCTCAACACGGCACGATGATTCAATCGAATGGTAAAGCTTCTTGTACCCTCGAAACCGAGCTGTTTGAGCACTTCAGCGGCTGCATTTAACACCTCGGCCTCTACGGTCATACAAGTCGATCCCACGACATCCAGGTCGCACTGTATGAACTCTCTGAACCTGCCTTTAGCCGGTCTGTCGGCCCTGAACACCGGTTGAATCTGGTACCGCTTGAAGTACCTTGGGAGCCGAGCCTGGTGCTCAGCTGCTACCCGCGCCAAAGGGACCGTCAGGTCGTAGCGCAGTCCGGAATCCGCGAGACGGTCTTCGGTCGGCTGAGATTCGACGATCCGTTTGAGTTTCGCGCCACGCTTCATGACTCTGAAGATGAGCTGGTCGCCTTCTTCCCCGTACTTGCCTAGCAGTGTCTCGAGACGCTCGATGGCAGGCGTTTCCAGAGGCTCGAAGCCGAAACTCTGGTAGACGCGTTCGATGGTTCTTACTACGTAGTTTCTTTTCAACACGTCGATCGGGAGAAAGTCGCGAGTTCCGCTTAATGGGCTGGTATTGCTCTTGGTCATCTGAGATTGCTCCGGGCAACGAATCTAACACGCCGCCGAAGAGATTGTCTAAATTCCTCCTTTGTATGACATGAAAACGCCAAATGAAATATGATGTTGGATCATTAATCCGCATATTTCTCTACTAACAGAGTAAAGCGTTCTTAGTCTGAGGAGAATCAGGGCTAATGTACTTGAAGGTGTTGACGCATCCAGTTTTTATGAACCTCAATTTCCATATGCCAATGATTGTGGATCTTTCTCATCCGCTGGTGATGCTGGCCGGCGAGAATGGTACCGGGAAGTCGACTCTGCTGCACTCCATCTACCATGCACTGAAGGACGAGCAGGTAGAGCATTACTCATACAGGATCGATTTGGGCGGGCAGGAAGCTCCGAATGTGTTCCTCTTCGATGCCGAACAGCACAACCCCCGGAATCAGCTGGAACTCTTCACCGAGAATCCGCAGATGAAGGAGTTCCTTTCCATGGCCAGTCATGGACAAGTCATGTTGACGATGTTCCGAGAGGCTTTTCCCAGCCTCCCGGAAGGTACGGTTCTGCTTCTCGATGAGCCTGAGATGGCGCTATCTCAGGCTAACCAGCGACGAATCCTGATGATGTTGAAGGAACTTGTTGACCAGAGGAACATGAGGATCATTGCGGCTACGCACTCGCAGATCCTCTTAGAGGCCGCTGAGACGTACGTGATCAACCTTGACGATCACATTAACCGGAATGTCATTCCGGAAGATATGCCAACACCTGGGCAGAGTCAGATTAATTAAGGGGAGGGTCTCGGGGTCTCGAGGTCTCGCGGTTTCGGAGACTGGTAACTTCGCTCGTGCTCAGCCTGTCCTCCGTAGCTTTAGCGAAGGGGGATGCTCGTAATCGAATAGACCCTTGGCGAACTTGGCGGGCTTTGCGTGAAACAAATCTTCCTCACGCCAAGACGCAAAGAACGCAAAAGGAGTACTGGTGCTTTCGACAGCCACTATGCCGACGTCCTCTTAACCCTTGGCGAACTTGGCGTCTTTGCGTGAAACGAATGATCCTCACGCCAAGACGCAAAGAACACAAAGAAAATTCGTATTTCGGCACGGATTCGGACAACTTACAGGGAGGGGCGGGACACGACATGTCACAAGGACCGGGCAATATCCGCTGCGAAGTAGGTTAGAATCATGTCCGCTCCGGCACGCTTGATAGCGATCAGCATTTCTTTGACGACGGCATCCTCGTCGAGCCAGCCAAGCTGAGCCGCGGCTTTGGCCATTGCATATTCGCCGCTGACACTGTAAGCGGCGACCGGTACCCGAACAGCCGAACGCACCGCCGCGATCACATCCAGGTAAGGCAGAGCCGGCTTCACCATCACGATGTCCGCACCTTCTTCGACGTCAAGGAGCACTTCGCGAACCGCTTCCCTGGCATTTGCTGGATCCATCTGATAGGTCTTCTTATCACCCGACTTAGGTGCTGAATCGAGCGCGTCTCGGAAAGGACCATAGAAGGCTGAAGCGTATTTTACGGAATACGCAAGGATCCCGACTCCCTCAAAGCCGCTTTGATCGAGGCCGTCACGGATAAACCGGACCCTTCCATCCATCATGTCTGACGGAGCGACGATATCTGCGCCTGCTTCGGCCTGAGAAACAGCCATCGCTGCGAGTATTTCGAGAGTCGGGTCGTTGAGTATTTGCCCGTCTTCGAACACACCGTCATGACCATCGCTGGAGTAAGGATCCATGGCCACATCTGTTATGACCGTCAGCTCGGGGAGCTGGTTCTTCAGTTCGCGAACAGCCCGCTGGAGCAGCCCATCGGAATTAGTCGATTCTGAAGCGAATCGGTCTTTCACCGCTTCCGGAAGTACCGGGAAGAGCGCGACTGCGGGGATTCCAAGAGTATGGGCTGACCGAGCCTGCTCGAGCAGGAGGTCCGGACTCAGTCGGAAGAATCCGGGCATCGACTGAATCGGGATTTTCTGCTCAGTTCCCTCTACCACGAAAAGAGGCAGAATCAGGTCTGAGGGGGTGAGGGAAGTTTCTCGGACGAGTCTGCGGATCGAATCGCTTCTTCTGTTTCTACGAGGCCTTTGGACCAGCTTGACACGGGACTTGGTATTGCTGTTCATCACCATCCATCATATTAGCTTCCCGTATCCGATTCCAAGCAATCGCGGTACGATGCATCACTGTGGTTCACTTTCACCTTCGGCTACCGAGCCATATTTGATCGCGGTCCCGACTTCAAACTTCTTGAAGTTCCCATAAGTTATGAGCTGCCGAACGTGAACACTATAATGACCACTCATTCCGCCTCCAAAATGCAGAACGTCATCAGCCTCAGTCCAGGTTGGAAACCAGTACTCAGAATCGATCTGTTCACGCACAGTCTCGAATTCCGGGAACTTGTTATCCCGATAATCGGGGACGATCTTCCCCTTCGTCATGACTATCTGGAAATCAATGTTGTCCACCCAGATGCGCCCCTTGAAGTAACGTTCCCGCTTTTTCATTTTTCGTGGTTTCACGTCGAATACATAGGTATCGAGCTCGTCAACTCGTTCTGTGCCCTTATACTTGATCTTGTACTTGGAGAGCTCCTCGGTAGTAAGAACGAAGGGCTGCATCGAAATAGCGTCCGAAATGTCTTCTTTGCTGACACCTACCGAAGTAAGACTCCCCCGGTCACTGATAACCCTGGTCTCTCGTTTCCCGTCTTCGGTGTAATACACCTCAACGATCATTTCACGCTGTTCCTTCGCCTGATCAGAGCGCCCGATAACTTGAAAAACGATCCTCTGCGTGTACGTGTACTGCTCCCAGACCTCTCGAAACTCCGCCTCCCTGGCCGCAAATCGCTGGATTATTTCCTCCGGCTTCAGTTTGTCCGATACAGCCAGTGGGGTGGCAGACTGAAACAGACAGATCAAAGTAAGCGCAGAAGTGACGGACGCAATACTGCCAAATCGCATATCTCTTGAGATGCTGTTTAGCTGTAAAGGGTTGCCTCAGTTTTACAGAAAGTTCGGCTTGAGGCTTGGGACCTGGGGCTTGAAGCTCGTAAGCTCGCGTCTCGGGGTCTTGAGGGTTGGTATCTTTATTCGTGCTCGTAATCGAATAAGCCCTTACTGAGCTTCGCGGGCTTGGGCCTTGATAATAGATCCGACCGTAGCTTCTAATAGGGAGCATGCGGTCACAGATAGACTATGCCTTGCAGGCAATTGATGAGGGTTTTAACAGGATGGCATGGCACGGAACCAATTTGCGCGGTTCGGTGCGCCGAGTGAAGGCCGTTCAGGCTGCCTGGCGGCCGAGTCCCGGTCGGCACAATATCTGGGAGATTGTCCTACACACCGCTTATTGGAAATATGCTGTTCGCCGTCGTATCCGGGGTGAGAAACGAGGTTCCTTTGCTTTGGCGGGAAGCGACTGGTTCGAACGGCCGGAGATTCTGACGGAAGATGCCTGGAAAGCCGATATTGCGTTTCTCGAGGAGGAGCACCGGAAAATGCGGGAAGCCGTGGCATCACTTGGCGATGCCGCGCTTGAAACGGTAGCGGGGAAGGGGAAGACCACCATTGGTGCTCTGGTTCGGTGGATCGCTGCTCATGATGTGTATCATGCGGGACAGATCCAGCTCATGAAACGGTTGTATCTAAGGGCCCAGGATCAGTGACCCAGGGACTCAGCATGCCAAACTGGCTCGTGGATCTGCGAAGGGACAAACAAGGTCTTAGGTTGATACCGGGTTAACAAGGGAGAGTACGCGAAAAGAAACCAAAAAAAATGGTCCCAAGTGAAATCCGCATCCTCAGTGCCGCGGTAACACCGGATAAGTAGTCTGACCGAAGCCAAACTCCCCATTCAGCGTTGAGCGAACTTACTGTTGTGGAAGTTCAAATCCCCGAAGGAACTCGTTTTTCCACGAGTATGCTCCCTCTTCACCGCTTACCATTCCCGGCAGCTGACAAAGCCGAAACTCTGCCTGCTGTGATTCCAGGAGCAGATCAACGGCGATTCGCAATCGGAAGACCCGACCGGAATTAACGAATCAACTCCAATCTGTACTCAATCTCCTGAGTTCTCTTCCTTCGGGTATCCAAAAACTCCGAAGAGATTTCGGAACCGATGGTCGAGTTGAACTGGTAACTAGCCGAAACTTGCTACCCGTTCATTTAAAGTCCTGTTGTTGCCAGCGACCGAAGCCGTTGCCAGTCAACATCGCTTCAAACCTCAGACCCTGAGTAAAGCAACCCAACATTCGTTTTAGAAATCGAGTAAACCCAACTTCTGTCCCGAACCCTGCCAAGTTCAAAGGCTCCCTAACGGTGAGTTTTGAACCCGGTTGAGAAACAGCCAATCTGCTTTCTCCAGTAAACTGAATCCAGCTTCTTGGCCCCTCTCGGTTGCCGCTTCCGAGGTACCGACTGTTTGCGTCTACCTCTTGGGACCGTGATCAAGTTTAATCGTTTCACCGGGAGAATCAAGCCGAAAAAGGGTCCTCCGAAGAGGC
The DNA here is from genome assembly GCA_030597245.1 of Acidobacteriota bacterium. Lineage (GTDB taxonomy): Bacteria > Acidobacteriota > UBA6911 > RPQK01 > JAPXNP01 > JAUWTT01. Next base: position 1,855 of record JAUVSF010000059.1, on the reverse strand, counting down.
ACAATTTGTGTGCAAATTCGTGTCGGTTCCCGTACCCTCATGAAGCATAACCATTTGTGGCAATAGCGTCACAGAATATTCACAGTATTTTCCACATTCTGTGGAAAAGTCTTTTTGAATACCGGCTGAGGGAGGGTTTCGTAACTGATTGTGTGACCGGTTTCGTCGATATTCTCCCTTGGTTTTGGGTGTTTCTGAGGGCGGTGGTGATGTCTTTCAGAGGGGATGTCCAGGAGCCGGGTCGTCTGTATCGAGCCCTGTCGGTCCAAAGACGATCTGGAGACCCGAGGCAATCGCGCTCTGGGGAAACGCCGTCGCCCCTTCCTCGAGACTCACAATGATCGATAATCAAGAAAGTGTTACCGATGTCCTGAACCTAACGTGCTACCTCTTGACAAGCGAGCACCGAAAACCGGGAGAATCCTTACAAGACGCCAAGACCCAAGACCCAAGACCCCATGATTTGCAGTCTTCCCAGCCCGGGTTTACCATCTCCTCAAAGACCAGAAGCGAATATGTATTGAACCGGGCTGAGAAGCCGGAAGGGGGATTCATGAATGATAAGGAAACGAGGCGGGAGTTCTTGGTGAAGTCGGCGGGGGCAGGAGTAACTTTGTTTGCCGCGTCGTGTGGCTCAGAAGAGGTTGCTGTTGTTGCTCCGCGAGAACCGGTTTTCAAGATATCGTTGGCACAGTGGTCGCTTCACCGCGGGCTATTCGGCTCAGACCCTGGGGAGACCTATGGCTGGGAGGAATTCGGACGAATCGTGAAGACCGATGATTATCCCACCGTCCTGGCCGGAGATATCGATCCTCTCGACTTCGCCACCATGGCACGACGTGATTTTGGGATTGAGGCCGTCGAGTACGTGAATCTCTTTTTCTTTGATCGTGCCGAGGATGAGACATATATGGCGGAGTTAAAGAAGCGGGCGGATGACGAGGGTGTACGCAATGTCCTGATCATGTGTGATGCGGAAGGCGAATTGGGCGACCCGGATGAAGGCGCTCGGGCACAGGCTGTGGAGAATCACCACAAGTGGGTTGAAGCGGCACGTTTTCTCGACTGTCATTCCATTCGAGTCAATGCCGCCAGTGACTCGCAGCTCGCTGCAGCGGAACAGGCAAAGTTGGCTGCGGATGGGCTTCGACAGCTGTGCGAGTTTGCCGATTCCTATGGAATCAATATCCTGGTTGAGAATCATGGCGGACTCTCCAGCGATGCGTCCTGGTTGGTTGAGGTCATGAAGCTGGTTGACCACCCGAGGGTCGGGACCCTGCCCGATTTTGGGAATTTCGAAATCGAGGACGGTCGATGGTATGACCGCTACCAGGGTGTCGCCGAGCTGATGCCTTTCGCCAAGGCGGTGAGCGCCAAATCTTATGACTTTGACGAAGCCGGAAATGAGACGGCAACTGATTTCAAGAAGATAATGCGGATTGTCCTCAAGGCTGGGTATCGAAGTTATGTTGGCATCGAATACGAAGGAACCGGACTGAGCGAGCCGGATGGTATCCTGGCCACCAGAGCTCTTCTGGAGCGCGTGCGGGACGAGCTTGCCGGCGAATTCAGCTGACGGGGCAACGAGCCAGTAGCCGGCTCGAATAATTCAAACCACCGGGACACCAAGGGTCAAGGCTTTAGATTTGGAGTGCGGCAGCCCTAGCTGACGCTTTCCTTCAGGAAGCTCAAGGGCACAGTTAGCCAAAGCGTCAGCTAGGGCTGCCGCACTCCAAACTTCTACTTGGTGTACTTGGTGCTTTGGTGGTCTATCCCCTAAAACAGCTTAATGAGCTACTCGGACTTTCATCTTCTGTTCGAATAATCTCAGCTGCTTCTGCGCGAGATCACTCTT
>JAUVSF010000021.1 GCA_030597245.1 Acidobacteriota bacterium | reverse complement strand
GAGAGGCTTGGTCGAGTGGAATTTTGTCTACCTGGAAGATCTCGTCACGGGCCTCATAAGCTTGTTGGACAGACCGGATGGTGAGGACTTCATACTCGGGGGTCAAGATGCTTCTCTTAGACAGGTTGCCCAAGAAGTGCAGAGGGCCAGTGGAAGGAATTTCTTAGTCGTGGGACTACCGGACCCGCTATTTAAGGCGAGTTGCTATCTGGAGGACTGGAGTTCACGATTGCTAGGAAATGCACCGCTGGTGTTACCGGAAACCGGCGATTTCTTACTGCAGAACTGGTGTTTCAGTTCGTCAAAGGCTCAGAAGTTGTTGAGTTACCAGCCCCGTTCGCTCTTCCAGGGGCTTGAGGCTACGTGCGAATGGATGAACGAAAAGTATTCCAGGCGGAAGACTGGCGCCAGCTAGAGCACCTCGTCCCAATTGGCTTCGCCTTTCTGCTACCGTACATAAATCTCGCCACCACACTGTTTATCTGTGTCCTCGCTGTGTTCCATGCGGTCTATTTCAGTCCACGATGGATTCGGATCACTACCCGAGACCGGGAACAAAGGGTTGGCGTTTCGGTCGGAAAGGTTCTGTACGCAGTCTGTGTTTCGGCTCTGATCCTGGTTTTCCTTGATCGAATCTACATCGCTGCTGGAGTTTGGGCAATTCTGGCGGTGGGAGATTCCCTTTCGAACGTTGTTGGGAGGCGTTTCGGGAGACAGAAGCTTCCTTACAACTCGTCCAAGAGCTATATCGGCTTATTGACTTTCTGGATCGCCGGAGCCCTGGCTGCCTGGATTCTCATTTTGTGGAACCTCCCTCGAGGAAGTGAGTTCTCTCCAGGTAGAATCCTCGCGTTCTCGGCGTTGGCAGCACTGCTTTGCGCCATTGTCGAATCTCTCCCCCCTGTAATAGACGACAACCTTGCGATTGCATGGGTTGGTGGAGCGGTTTTCGCCGCTCTTTTTGCTATTCAGTCGCCTCTTCCGACGCCGGCCATGGACTGGAAGCTGGCACTCTCCGTCAATGTCGTGCCCGCCATCATTGCCCTGCAGCTGAGGTGGATCTCACCTCGTGGTGTTTTGCTCGCTTGTCTATTCGGTACGGTTATCTCTCTCGGCTTGGGTTTAACCGCTTATTTGACCATCTGTTTGTTTCTCTTGCTGGGCAGTCTTGTGACGCGTTTTGGGCTGAGACGGAAGGCGGAACTGGGTCTGGAGGAGCCAAACCGCGGGAGGCGCGGGGTGGTCAATGTGATCTCCAATGGAGCGGTTCCTTTCATCATTGCCGTTTTCGGCTTTTGGCTCCACGATTCAGTGCTGATCGTGGCTTACGTAGCAGCAGTGGCGACGGCGGCCTTGGATACCGTGGCCACAGAGATTGGCCAATGGCTGGGTCGAACGACGGTGAACCCAGCCTCGTTCCGCAGAGTACCCGTAGGCACCCCAGGCGCCATTTCCATTGAAGGAACGCTCGCGGGTTTTGCTGCTGCAGCCGCCATAAGTGCAGTACCGCTTCTGATGGGATGGCTTCCGTTTGCCGGAATAATCGCGGTGGTTGCTGCCGCTGCGGCAGGTGGTCTGAGTGAGTCATTGATTGCCTCGTGGTCGAAGCCGAAGTTTGTTTACGCTGGAGAAGTGTTGAACTTCTACAATACTCTTGTCGGGGCTTCGGTTGGGGCCGGGTTATGGACACTCGCGTCGCTTTCTTCCTGACGAAAGGGATCCGGAGGATTCTGTGATGTCCGGAATAAGCCCATCCGGCCAAGGGGCGCCTCTGAGCCGGTATAGTGCAGGATAACTTGAACCGACAAGCTGATCAGCACATCTGAGTGAGGGAAGAGGAAATATGTCGGAGGGATTGCAGTTCTGGGCGGCATTCCCGGCGCGGCTGAGAAGGTTGGCGAAGTTTCTTTTCGCGCGGGATAGCCACATGGTGGGTTTTCTCATCATCGGCACTCCCCTGAGTCTTCTATTTGGGGTCGCCCTCGGGAAATACTTACTGCCTTTGGTTCAAGCTCTGGTAGCGTTTCCGCTGTTTCTGTTTCTCGTAGGAAGGCAGAGATGGGGCCGAGCCTTTCTGGCATTGGCTCTCTGGGCTTTTCTTGGAAGCGTCTCGGTTGGAGTCGCCAGTTATTTTTGGCCTGCTCACATGGAAACAACGGTTCTTAATGGTAGGGAATATCAGGGTGAAATGTTTCACTGGATAGCGACAGGAGTTGGTCCTGAGGGAGACATCCGGCAGTTTCTCCCAAAACATCTGCTGCATTTTGGTGTGTTCTCCCTATTGACCTTCGCGAGCGCTGGCTTTTTGGGTTTAGTGATGGGATCTATTCTCGTCAACTACATGTCATTCTACGTTGGCACGCTGCTTCTCCAGGCGGAGCAGTTCTGGTCGGTATTGGTGATAGGTTGGCCACCGTGGGCTATTCTGCGCGTACTTGGATTCATCTTGGTGGCGGTATTCCTGGCTGCATTGACAATCCGTTTCTTTACTTCCTTGAAACTGGATTTGGAAGGAGCGAAACGTTGTTTGGCCGCCGGAGTTGTACTGCTGACGCTTGATGTTGTACTCAAATGGAGTCTGGCTCCAATTTGGCGGAGCCTTTTAGACGAATATACGGTCCTGTAGAGATGGGTCAGGGCGTTATTGAGACAACCCGGTTATCTCAAGATCCCTGCTTCGATTTGGAGTAAGCTGAAGCAGATGTACAGATTTCGACTGGTAACACTGGGTGGTTTGGGTGTAAATTGACTATTTGAAGGTTCAAAACGTAGAATTACTCCAGACGTAGTCATATGAAGAGGAAACTCCACGAGTTCAGGATTTTCGCAGGGCTCATGTTTGTTGGGTTTTGCCTGATACTTGGGGGAAGCGTTTTGGCTTCGCCCTCTTCTGGGCACCTCAGCGGGCTGATCCTAAGTGAGAAGGGCTCTCCGCTTACGAATGTCGTGGTCTCGCTGCTTCAAGATTCTCGAACTGAGAGTCTTCCGACCCTTGCCAAGTCGAATGACGTTGGACGAATCCATCTTCGGGACTTACGCTCCGGTACGTATCAGATCCTCATTAAGAGTGCTCTGTACCGCAGCCCTGTGAGACGTATCGTCGAGATTCTTCCGAACAAAACGGTTGTCGTCACGCTAATACTGCAACAGGTCTTCGATTTTCAGGCCGGCGGAAAAGAGAATGTCAGCCTGAAAGCGATCCTCCGGAACAAAGAGAATCAACGTCTAGTTTTCAGAAATACTCCGGGCCGGCCTGGCGATATTCCCGGAGATGAGAGACGGAAGCGGCATTTCGACGAAGCTGTTTTTCAGATTTACAGCAGTGCAGGACAGGGTAGTAACTACTTTGTATATCCGGGTGATTCCTCTGGTGGCACAACTACGAATTTTGCGGTATTGGATAAGATCAACAGCAAGGCTGAGCACATATTTGCCGGTCAACTAAATTCGGGCGAAAACTCAATTTGGCGAATTCACAACTTTTTTGACTTTGAGTTGAGTGAGCGAAACTCCTTGCGTTTTCTTCTGGGTTACGGACGGATGAGTTTTGTCCAGCCGAGTCTTGCCTTGCTTAATAATCCTGGCGGTCTTGCTGACGATGCCGAGTTCACTTCGGCTGCGGGCACTTCGAAAATAGTGAGCGCGGGATTTGAGAACAACCTCGGCTTGACTCGGTGGTTGTCGGTTACTTGGGGTGCTCAACTAGATCAGTTGCGAAGTCCAGGGAGAAGGTTCTTCGTGAGTCCCAAGGCTCTCGTGGAGGTCTCCCCAGACGGGATTACGGACATTCAGTTTTCCATCGTGTCCAGTCGTCCAAACCTGGCAAACACCCTGAGACTTCCCGATGGCAGGGATGTGTCCCTGGCGAGTCCACTCTATATCACTCACATCGATAATCAGGTCGAAGTTGGAACGGAACGCCATTACCAGTTGTCGGTTCGTCGTGCGCTCTCACCATCTGTGGAGCTCGAAGCTGCTGTTTTCGAGAACAACTACTCAGGAGCAATATCGCCGATTGTGGCAGTGTTCCAAATGGTCCCTGAAAGAGAAGTGCTTCGGCTGGGAGCTGCTCGGAGCCGAGGAGCACGTGTTACAGTGCGACGGGTAATCAACCAGTTCCTGAGAGTGGAAGCCTCGTACATCCGAGGAAGTGCTCCAGGATTGGCTCCAGGAGTGAATTTTGATGGCATAGGAGAAGCACTCCTCAGGATGTCTGCTCAACAGGGTGCCTTCCACGCAATCTCAACCCAGCTTAACGTTCGGATTCCGAAGTCTGGGACTTTGGTCACCGCGTTAATCAAGTTTGTTCCGAGTCAGAATCCTCTGGTTCCTCTTGATCCACTTTCGGATATTCATGAAGTTGGGAACGAAGGCGTGAACCTGTTTTTGCGGCAGGCAGTCCCTGTACCTCAGGGCTTTTTTGCTTTTCTTGGCCTGGATTTCTTAGCTCCGGATAAGGTTAAAGCTCTCTTGGATGTCCGGAATCTAATGAACGAGAATGTTGGCCAACTGGAGACTTCTGTTGGTAATGTGACCCTGATCAACAATCCAAGATCGGTGCGGGGAGGAGTTTCCCTTAAGTTCTGATCCAGCCCCATTCCTCGCCTTCAACCGCTTGAATACCTTTCGTAATGTTCCGAGAACCCTTCCGCCTTGAAGCGCACAGTTGCTCTGACAGACAGCACCTTCAGTCTCACCGTGTAATCCAATTAAGTGGATGCAGATTCAGAATATTGGATCTGATGCGCCGTATTGAGGCTGCATTCAGTGTAAGAGACGATGCTATCGCCCTTATGTTCAGCAAGTTGAAGAATATCAGTAAACACTTTTGTCTCTGTGGCACCAAATTTGCTTTAGTCACTTAAGGGGGTAGCTGTCTTCAGCTCCAGGCTACCCATAGAATAATCGGAGAGTAAGGATTTAACGAAACATGGCCTTCCAGGCTGGCCGGGTCAAAGCAGTTCTGATACTTGTTTCCGCCCCGCTCTTCGTGTATCTGGCACTTCTGAATCTCTCAGATCGATCCAAGTGGAAGACTCCTCAGGACGGCCTCGTCTTTTCCCAGACTGAAAGGGGAGTCGAACTGGCATCAATTGATGGTTCGGCACAAGACCTGAAACCCAGAATTGGGGATCTTTTGGTTGACATCAACGGTTTGTCGTTACGGACGGTTGATGACTACCTGGAGGTTATTGAAGCACTTTCGCTGGGCGGGGGTGAACATTTTGTGGCCGACTACACTTTCCAGGGCCGTGATGAGGGATCTGAAGCTACCTATCCGGTTCGGATAGAGCGGAAGGCGCAGTTCAGTGGGAGAGATATTCCCCTGATGGTTGTGGCTTTCGCGTTCCTGGCCGCGGGGGTTGTGCTTTTTCTGCGCGCGGGGCAGACCCAGGGAGTCTTCCATTTCGCTTTGATCTGCCTTACAGCCTTCATCCTTCTGCAATTCAGGCATTCTGGCCGGGCCGATACCTTTGATATTTTCGTCTATTGGTTGTCGGCGACAACCTTGATTGTGTTGCCACCCCTATTTCTCCATTTCTGCCTTATATTTCCCGGAGTGCCCAAGTGGTTACAGGCCAGGCCTGCTGTAATCACGGTGGCCTATATTCCGGCCGCCATTCTTCTGATAACCCATGTCGGCTGGTTTTTCGGGAGATTGCAGGGCATCGGCCTCCCGCGAACCTCACAGGTGGGGCACTTTCTAGACAAAGTTGAAATCCTGCATTTTGTCGTTTATTTCGGAATCGCGATGCTCGCGGTCGCGAGTTCGCGGAAGCATGTGACGGGAGCGGTTCAGCGCAAACAGATGCAGTGGATCACTATAGGCACAACCCTGGGGATTTTACCCTTCGTCACCTTTTACGCCATTCCTTTTCTATTTGGGCTTGAGATCCGGGCATGGATGGAAGCGTCGGTTCTATCCTTGATTCTGTTGCCGCTCAGTTTTGGGTATGCGATCGCACGGTTTCGTCTCCGTGACGTTGACCTGATTTTCAAGCGTGGCGCAGCTTATGTGATCGCCAGCTCGGCGGTGCTGACTTTTTACGTTGGTATAACGGTACTGATTGCCCGCGTTGTCCAGGATATTTCGCCCAGATCCGAGTTCTTCCTTCTCGCTCTTTCGGCTCTTGTCGTCGCGTTCCTTTTTGCACCTCTGCGGGACAAGATTCAAGAACAGTTGGACCGCTATTTTTATCGGGATCGTTACGTTCAACGGAAATCGTTTCGCGAATTCAGTCAGACGCTGGGATCTGAGATTGATCTATCGAAGCTGACCTGTCAAATCTCTGAAAGGGTCCAACGGGCGTTGGATGTCTCACTTGTTGCCATCTACCTCAAAGATGAACTGGACAGAAATACATTTCATCTGGAGACGTGCCTTGGATTCCAGACGCTTGATCAGCCCTCGTCGGTGAACATTACCGACGACGAATTGAGAGGTCCTGGGGTAACAGATTCGTTAGGTGGGCTGTTCTCGAGTCGCGGCACTTCCTCGTCAGTTCGTGACAAACTGGGACGATGGGGCATTCGGTATGTCGAGCCTCTCTCGGTGCGAGGCCGAACGATTGGCTTTGTGGGCCTTGGAAGACGGAAGAACGGGGATGTCTTGACCAGTGAAGATATGGAGATGATGTCGACGCTGGCCAGGTATGCAGCTATTGCCATAGACAATGCCCATCTCTACCGCTCTCTTGAAAGCAAAGCCAGCGAGTTGATGCAACTCCGGTCGTATAGTGAGAACGTCGTCGAAAGCATTAACCTTGGGGTGGCTGTTGTTTCAGCTTCAGGGGAGATTACGGTCTGGAACAGCGCAATGACATCCATCACTGGTGTTGAGAAAGAGGAGGCCGAGGGTATGTCGATTTCCGAGGCACTTCCGGCGGACTTAGCTTCTGCTCTTGAGGACGTGAAGGACGGATCGGATTGGCTGGTCGATGGCATAAGGCGTATTCACAAGGCTCATATCAAAATAGGCGACGGCAAGTTGCGGCTGCTGAATGTGGTGCTCACGCCCTTCATCTCAGTTGACAGCATTAATACCGGGACACTTCTAGTCCTCGACGACATTACTGAGAAGGTGCGTCTTGAGAGTCAATTGCAGCAGGCTGAGAAGCTAAGTTCGATTGGGCTTTTTGCCGCCGGCCTTGCTCATGAGGTGAATACCCCGCTGGCCGGCATCTCCAGTTACGCTCAAATGCTTATCGAAGAAACTCCCTCCGATGACCCACGACGGGACCTCTTGGAAAGAATCGAGACGCAGACGTTTAGGGCTTCGGAGATTGTGAACAACCTCCTGAATTTCGCTCGTTTCTCGGACTCGGATTTCGAAGAAGTCAATGTCAACAGCCTGATGATGGACACGCTTTCATTGCTGAACCATCAGTTCAGGAAGAGCAACATTGAGATCGATCTTGAATGCGATCCAACCCTCCCTCGAACGGTCGGCAATGGCGGCAAGTTACGTCAGGTCTTCATGAATCTCTTCCTTAACGCGAAGGACTCGATGCCTCAAGGTGGTCAGATAAGAATTCGGACTTTTAGAAGGGATTCGGAACTCTTCATCGAGGTCCAGGACACTGGAACCGGAATATCGCGGGAGGATATTAAGAGAATCTATGATCCGTTTTTTACCACAAAATCGGTTGGGAAAGGAACGGGGTTAGGACTCTCTGTATCCTATGGTATTATCCAGGAACATTCTGGTCGAATTTCGGTAGCAAGTGAATTGGGCAAAGGTACGACTTTTTCAGTCGCTTTGCCGTTACAAAGAATTAATTAAGGTCTGAGTGACTGCATGGCCCTCCCCTCGATTCTCCTGATTGATGACGAAGAAATCATGCGAGACGTTATCTCTACGCTTCTGGAGAGAGAGGGCTATCGTGTGTTTACCGCAGCGACTGGCGATGATGGGCTCAAGAGCCTGGAGCTCGAACCTGTAGACCTTGTCGTCCTCGACTTGATGCTTCCGGGCAAGAGTGGTTTAGACACGTTAAAGGAGATGCTGGAAACCGACTCAGACCTCGTAGTGATCATGATTTCCGCCTATGCCTCCATAGAGAACGCTGTCCAAGCGACGAAACTCGGGGCATTTGACTTTGTAACCAAGCCGTTCAAGAACGAAGAGTTGCTGCATATTGTCAAGAATGGGATCACTCGTCGCTCACTGGTCACGGAGAACCGACAGCTGAAGCGGAATTTCGCAAAGCGATTCGCCTTTCAGAATCTGATCGGAAAGAGTGATCCGATGCAGCGTGTCTTTGACTTAATCAGACACGTAGGGCCTAGCAGAAGCACCATCCTGATCCAGGGAGAGAGTGGAACCGGTAAGGAGTTGGCCGCTAAAGCTATCCACAACTGCAGCACTCGAAACGAAAAAGCGTTCGTTGCACTGAAAAGCGGCAGTATCCCCAACGACCTGCAGGAGAGTGAACTGTTCGGCTATGTTAAAGGAGCCTTCACTGGAGCCGTGTCTTCCAAAAAGGGCCTGTTTGAAATCGCGGACGGCGGAACGGTATTTCTGGATGAGGTGGGTAATCTCTCTGGGGAGACTCAGGCCAAACTCCTTAGAGTGATTCAGGAGAGGGAGTTTCGGAGAGTCGGGGGATTGGAAAACATCCACGTCGATGTGAGGATCATCGCGGCAACAAACGTGGATCTGAAAGCAAGCGTTGAAAGTGGCAACTTCAGAGACGATTTGTACTACCGCCTGAATGTGATCACGCTTCCGCTTCCACCACTCAGAGAGAGGAAGGATGACGTTCCCTTGTTGGCGACTCACTTCATCAAGCAGTTCTGTGAAGCCGAGGGAAGGCCCGTCTGCAGTCTGGATCAGGAAGCTCTGAAGGTGTTGATGGAGTACGATTGGCCGGGGAATGTACGCGAACTGGAAAACACGATTGAACGTGCAGTTGTTTTGGCTGGTGGAGATGAGCTGCTTGTACAGTCGCTCTTTCCTCGTGAGATCCTAGAGTCGTCATCGGTAAACCTGAGTCGACTGAGGCTCGGTGACAATGGTTCTTCACTGAAGGATCTTGTTCTGGAGTTTGAAAGAAACCTGATACTTGCTGCTCTAAAGAAAACCGATTGGAATCAGAAACGAGCCGCAGAACTCCTCGGTGTGAACGCCACTACCCTCAACGAGAAACTCAAGCGGTTGAAAATTACGATCCCCTGACGGGCCGTCCTTCACCAGACACCTCCTTTTTGCGATATCATGTAAACTTCTGTAAATTTGACACTTTTCTGTTCGAGTTTTGTCTAACTCGGCAGATCGGCAGCCGTCGTTACACGGCAGCCTGAAAAAACGCATAAACTGGACACCTTAACGACGGAGGGTACGATTTTGTTTCTAGCAATTGGAGGGCCCCTTTGGAATTACTTTACCCAGGGCGGTCCCATGATGTGGCCGCTCCTCGCCTGTTCAATTGTCGGAGCGATTTACATCATTGAAAGAATCATTGGCTATAATCGTGTGAAAGGAGATACGGCTGAAATTGTCTCCCAGGTTCGTGAATCGCTCCTCCAGCAAGAACTGCGTGGATCCATTGAAATTTGCGAGGGTTATGCTCACCCTGTCGCGGTCACGATGAAATCCGGCTTGCTTCGGTTTGGGAAGTCCCATGACGAGATTGAGAAGGCAATGGAGAGTGTGGCTCTTCACGAAGTCTCCAAGCTGGAGAAAAACCTTTGGATTCTTGCGACTGTCGCAAACATTGCGCCACTGTTCGGTTTCTTAGGCACCGTTACCGGAATGATCGCCTCGTTTGAGGCGTTGGCTGAAGTAGGCCTCGGTAATCCCGAAGCGGTTGCCGGCGGAATCTCGCAGGCTCTGATTACCACTGCGACAGGTCTGATGATTGCTCTTCCGGTTCAGGCGGCCTACAACTACTTTGCCAACCGCGTGTCCCAGTTCGCTCTCGACATGCAGCTGAGTTCTTCTGTCCTTTTGGAAACCTTCAGTGAGATCGAGGTACAGGATCACGAATAGGGGGCCACATGGATCTACGAAAACAGCTTCATACAGTGCCGCCTTCAGTGCCGACCGCATCAATGGCGGATATTGCCTTTCTTCTGATCATCTTTTTCATGCTGACCACCTCATTTTCTCCTGAACGTACGAGCGTACAACTCCCAGAGTCTTTAATTCAGATGAAGGTCACGGATCAGGCCGCAATCATTGCGATCACTCGCGATGAGCAGATTCGCTTCACTTCAGGAGAAGAAGACTCGGTGCTTCTTTCGGGCCCTGAGGAACTCGGTCTAATCGTTAAGGAAATTATCGGGTTGGTTCCGAGTAAGGAGTTCGTCGTTAAAGCAGATCGGAATGTAAGATACGAGGCGATCGACAAAGTGCTCGAGACCCTACGTTCAAACGGAGCCAACCGGATTGGATTGCTGACCCGGCCTGAGAGGAAAGTGGTTCCCGCTAAGGAGTAAGTGATGGCCAGAAAATGGAAAGCGAAGAGAAAAGCTGAGGTTCCCACGGCCTCAATGGCGGACGTGGCTTTCCTGTTGATCGTCTTCTTCATGTTGACGGCCGTTTTCACAACCACGCAGGGGCTCCGGTTCCGGTTTCCGAAAGATGACCCGACCAACCTTAATGTGCAACCTGAAGAGGCAGTTCACATCAAGATTATAGGTGAGGGTCAATTCGTTGTGGACCGGGTCGCAATGACAATTGAAGAGATGGGTGGGTACATCCAGTCCAAGATGAGTCAGAATCCCGACAAGCCGGTGATAATACAGACTCTCCCGGATGTGCCCTACTTCGTGATGGTCGATGTTTTCGATCTTTTGAAACAGTTGGAGGTTAAGAACGTCTCGATTCCGACGGAATCAGAGATCGAACGCTGGAGACAGCTGGGAGTAATGGATTAACGGGCTCCCCAATCCGGTTCCTGGAAGCGCACGGGGTGTAATTCTCAATGAAGCGATCGTTTGTGTTTCTTGCAGCTGCGTTTTTTTTCGGTGTTCTGCCGCTATCTGCGCAAGGTGACTTTCAGAAGGGAGTTTCGTACTACAAGCAAGGGCAATACCAGAAGGCGATTGGCGAGTTTGAACAGATTGTCAAGGAGAACCCTGACTACGAAGCCGGCTATCGGGTGCTGGGCGATTCTTACCTCAAAGTTAAAGATTTCCGGAAAGCAGCCCAGGCTTTCGACCGGGCGCTGGAGCTGAAAAGCAACAATTTTGTCTCGTATTACGGGGCAGCAGTTGCCGAATTCAACCTGACCCAGTACCGGAAGTGTGCGGCTACCCTGCTCCGCGGCGAGAAATATGCCAAAACTCCTCGTGAACAGTACCAGGTTTACCAGTTGAGAGGTTCTGCTTATTACAGTATGGGCAGATTTGATCAAGCGGTGGCGGACCTGGAGAAGGCGATCTCAATACAGAGGGGCGGAGCAAAAGAGACTCTCCAGTTGGGGATAGCGCATTATCAGCTTGGCAACATGGCTGAGGCTGGACGGTATTTGAAGTTGGCAGCGTCGCTCGCTCCGAACTCAGCTGAAGCAAAACGTTTTCTCTCCAGGATTCAGTACGTGGAGGCTGTGACTGCAATCCAGGAAGCAAAGTATCAGCGCGCGATAACGATCCTGCAGGAGTTCATCGGCGAGAATCCAGATGACAGCGAAGCGTGGTACAACCTCGGACTAGCTCAGCTTTTCTCCGAAGATCTCGAGGCCGCCGAACGATCGCTGAAACGCAGCGCAGAACTGTCACCTGACAGCTGGGAAGTTTTCGATCGGCTCGGCTACTTGTATGAAACAAAGGAACGCTTTCAGGAATCTCTTGGCAATTATCGAAAGGCTTTCCAGCTCAATCCGGATTCGAAAATTACGGAGAGCATTGAGCGCGTCGAGGAGCGAATTCGCCGAGCGAAAAGCTAGGCGCCAGAGACCGTTGATTCTCGCTCAGGGTTTCTGCGCAACAGGATAAACAAGACCAAAGCAGCCAAGTTACACTAATCACATACGCGACGCTCGGCGGCAATTTCGACCGCTCCTTGGGCGCTATCCGGTTGATTCGTCGGTCTCCAAAGCCTCCCTGTGCTCTCTTGCGAAAGACTCGATCGCGCGCAACGCAGTCAGGCCGAAGCTGAAACGGTTCATATCGGTTTGAAAACTCGAGCAAAGGTCCCCGAAGGCGCGAATGCGCATCCGGTGACGCAGCAGCTGGCTGGTGAGAAATGCGGGTTAGACCCCTGGCCCTGAAAGGACCCGGCTCCGTATGACGTTGCATCGACAATCCACACGGAGCCCCGGGATCTCAGAGACCGGGGGCTCTTCAAGTGCCTCGCTACGCAGCCTGGTGAGAAATGCGGGTTAGGGTGACCATCTTTTTCCACGATGAAAAAGCCTAAGAATGCCTCTTATTAGGACTGGAGAAAATGCACATGTGAGCCAAGTTGACAGTCCTCGAATCCTCATGTCAAGATGCCCCGCATGACGATACTGGAGAAGTTTCGCAGCCGTGCTTGTGGCAACCCACAGAGACTGGTTTTTCCTGAGGGGCAGGACCCTCGTGTAGTCGAGGCAGCCTGCCGCATCGCTCAAGATGGCATTGCCTACCCGTCGCTCTTAGGCGTACCCGCGGAAGTCGAAGCGTTGGCAAAGGAGAACAACCTGACCCTAAGTGACGTAGAAATCATTGACCCGGGTTCCTCGGCACAGTTGACTCGGCTGACAGAGCTCTTCTACGAGAAGCGGAAACATAAAGGAATTACACTTGACCAAGCTGAGGAGTATGTCCGGGACCCTGTTGCATTTGGGGCAATGATGGTCGCCGACGATCAATGCGATGGATACGTAGCTGGAGCGGTTAGAACTACTGGTGACACGGTCCGGGCCGGCATTTGGTGCGTTGGTTTGAAGCCTGGAATCTCTGTGGTTTCGAGCTTCTTCATTATGATCTTGCCAGACAGCCGCTGGGGCGAAGAGGGAGCGCTTTTGTATGCTGACTGTGCCGTTGTTCCGGATCCGAAACCTCAGGAGTTGGCGGACATCGCGATCTCGACGGCGGAGAATACCCGGATCTATCTCGAGGCCGAGCCTCGAGTTGGGTTCCTTTCATTCTCTACGCACGGCAGTGCTAGTCACCCTGCGGTTGAGAAAGTCGTTAAGGCTATTGAAATACTAAGGGAACGGGAGCCGGGTTTCATGTTCGATGGTGAGCTCCAGGTCGATGCAGCGCTTATTCCGAGTGTCGCTGCAAAAAAAGCAGCAGGAAGTTGTGTAGAGGGACGTTGTAACACCTTGATCTTCCCGACCCTGGATGCGGGTAACATCGCTTATAAGCTCACGCAGAGGCTGGCGGGAGCCGAAGCGGTTGGCCCGATCCTCCAAGGCTTGGCTAAGCCGCTGAACGACTTGAGTCGGGGCTGTTCGGTTGAAGATATCGTTAATGTGGCCGCAATCACTGGACTCCAGGCGGCCGAAGGAAAGAAGAGGAACTAATGTCAAACATTGAAAGTATTGTTGCGAGAGAGATTCTTGATTCCAGAGGAAACCCAACAGTTGAAGCAGAAGTCGCTACAGATGTTGGATTCCTGGGGAGAGCCGCAGTTCCATCTGGAGCTTCAACAGGCGAGCATGAGGCTTTGGAGCTTCGAGATGGAGATAAAGAACGTTTCCTGGGTAAAGGCGTAAGAAAAGCCGTCACCAATATCGAAGAGCTGATAGCTCCGGCTCTGATCGGTCAGCCAGTCTTTGAACAGATAGAGATTGATCAGACGATGCTCGGTTTGGATGGGACCGAAAGCAAGAGCAAGCTTGGCGCTAACGCGATGTTAGCGGTTTCGCTGGCCTCTGCACGTGCTGCCGCTGCAACAGTTGGCTTACCTCTCTTTCAGTACCTGGGCGGGGTTAATGCGAGTACACTTCCGGTTCCCATGATGAACATCCTCAATGGAGGAAGTCACGCGGATAACAATGTTGATTTTCAGGAGTTCATGATCATGCCGGTCAACGCCGATTCCTTTGCGGAGGCATTGAGGATGGGAGTAGAGACCTTCCACCACCTCAAGAAGGTTTTGGCTGGAAAGGGCTACAACACATCAGTGGGTGACGAAGGTGGCTTCGCACCCAACCTGAAATCAAATGAAGAGGCCGTCGAGGTGATTCTCGAGGCCATATCTCGGGCGGGCTATGAGGCCGGTAAAGATATTCTGCTGGCGTTAGACCCTGCAGCCAGCGAATTCTACGAAGAGAGTGGAGATTATGTTTTCAAGAAGTCGGGTGGTGAAAGGGTGAGTGCCGCGGGCATGGTTGAACTCTACGGCCAGTGGATTGACAAGTATCCGATCTATTCAATCGAGGATGGATTGGCCGAGGATGACTGGGACGGCTGGAAGCTCCTGACTGATGAATTGGGAAGTCGCGCCCAGCTCGTTGGCGATGACCTGTTTGTAACGAATCCGGCGAGGCTGAAACGCGGTATCGATCAGGGTATTTGCAACTCTATTCTGATTAAGCTAAACCAGATTGGCACGCTGACAGAGACTCTCCGCACCATCGAACTCGCAAAATCGAACGGGTATACAAGTGTGATCTCTCATCGCTCGGGCGAGACTGAAGATACTTTCATAGCTGATTTGGCGGTGGCAACCAACGCAGGGCAGATCAAGACTGGGTCCGCGAGCCGGACGGATCGAATTGCCAAGTACAACCAACTCTTGCGCATCGAGGAAGAGTTAGGTAGCCAGGCCACATTTTCGCGACTGCGAGCTTTTCGCTGAAAGCTGGAAAAGAAACAAGATTCGAAACCATGATATGCGCCAGGGGCTTGCTGCCCCTGGCTTTTCCATCAGTATCGTCATTCCTACCTGGAACGGCTTGGCCCTGTTAAGGGAGAACCTTCCCTCTGTGCTGAAGGCAGCTCAGGCGTATGAGTTGCATTCTGGAGCAACGACCGAGATTTTTGTCGTGGATGATGGAAGCACCGATGAAACCACGACAGCTCTGCCCCAGGAGTTCCCGAAAGTCAATTTGATTAAGCGTGCCAGTAACGGGGGCTTTGCGGCAGCCTGCAACAGCGGCTTCAGAGAGTGTCAAGGCAATCTGGTTGCCTTGCTCAATAATGATGTTCAGGTGGCCAGGGACTACCTTATTCGCCAGGCCGAGCACTTCGTGGATCCCAAGGTTTTCGCGGTCACTGCAAAAGTTTTTGGCTGGAATGTTCCGGTTCTTGCAACTGGAGGGCGTTTCGGGAAGTTTCGAAGAGGCTTCTGGAGTGTTTACTTCAACTATGATGTGTCACTCCCCGAAGCAACGGGATGGGTGGCAGATCGTCGACTTCTTTCGTTCTACGCGATTGGAGGATTTGCCACTTTTGAAAGAGAGAAACTGCGCAAAGTTGGCGGATTCAACGAACTCCTTTCCCCCTTTCATTGGGAAGACGTAGATTTGTCCTACCGCGGATGGAAAAGGGGCTGGGAGGTTCGCTACGAACCCAGAAGTAGAGCCCGTCACAGAACCAGCGCAACGATTGAAGCTCACTACAAGCAGAAAGCAGTGGAGAAAGCTTCATTCCGAAACCGCCTGCTTTTCCATTGGATCAATATCCACTCTCCGATCCTGCTGACATGGCATTTCATTGTCCTTTTGTTCATGTTGATCTGGAAGACTGTTACCCTTAAGTTCCTTTTCTTGAAGGCTTTCGTGCAGGCTGCAGGGTGTTGGCGAGAGGTCCTGAGAAATCGTCGGAAGGAGCGAAAAGCAGCGAAACGATCAGACTGGCAAGTGATTAAGCTTCTGAACAACTTCTACCGCTCTGCCCCCATTCAGGTCTACTATAGCCGTCAGGAGATCATTGCAAAGCACCGGGAATTCGAGTGAAGAAGATTTCAGCGGTACTGATTACTTATAACGAACAGGGCAAGATCGAAGCCTGTCTGGAAAGCCTCGAGGGTCTGTGTGAAGATATCGTCGTCTTAGACTCTTATAGCACCGATTTGACGGTTGAGCTGAGCCGCCGCTTCACAGATCGAGTCATTCAGGAGAAGTGGCACGGATACGCCAGACAGAAACAGTTGGCGACAGATCTTGCAGAGTATGACTGGGTTCTGAGCCTGGACGGTGACGAGAAACTGAGCTTCCAGCTTCGCCAGGAGCTGCTGGAATGGAAGGCCCAACCAGACGACAACTGCATTTCCTACAAGCTTCCCAGGCTGACATTCTTTATGGGACGTTGGATCAGGCACACAACCTGGTACCCTGACTGGCAGGTGCGTCTCTTCAGGAGATCGAGGGCCCGATGGCAGGGACGCAACATTCACGAGGGGGTCACTGGTGAAGGTCGGCAGGGTAAGTTCTCGGGGCATCTGTTGCACTATACGTACTCGTCGATTTCGGAGTATCTCGTGCAACTCGAGAACTTCTCGTCGCTAGCGGCAATGGACTATCATGACCAGGGCAAAAGGGTAGGTGCTCTTGGCCTGGTTCTTTCTCCGCCGAGTGTATTTCTGAAGAACTACATCGCTCGAGCAGGGTTTGTCGACGGTATCCCGGGGCTTGTTGTCTCGATCCTGGCGTCGGTCTCTACCTTCTTCAAATACTTGAAGTTGTGGGAACTACAGGGGAGGTATGGAACTAAGAAATCCTCGTGGCGAGAGCTTGACGATTCCTGAACCGTGACTGCTTACAGAGGGTCTTTTCCGTCAGATCTTGTGATGAAAAAGAACATTCTATTTATTGATGACGAGAGTGTCTGGAGAGGCGGGCAGGAGCAGCTCTTCAGTTTAATTTCCGGCTTGGACCGGAACAGTTTCCGTGTCTTTCTGGCAGCTCCACAAATTGCCCCACTTTCTCAAAGAGCTGCTGAGGCCGGGATTCCCGTTTTCCACCTCGAACCGAGCTGGGAAGTTAGTCTTTTCGCAATTCTCCGATTTCTCAAGCTTCTTCAATCCCGGAGTTTCGATGTAGTGCACTTCAACACCCCTAGGCCTTTATTGGCTGGTGGAATCGCCTGTTGGCTATCCAGGGTGCCCGGCGTCGTAGTCTCGAGAAGAGTCAATTTCCCCCTCAGCTCCTGGCTGAGCAGCCTCAAATATAACCATCTGGTGGACCGGGTCTTCACTGTGTCAGCTTCTATTCGCGAGACATTGATCCGAAACGGGGTCTCCGCGGGTAGAGTGAGCGTGGTCTATGAGGGTGTGGATCTGGACTGGTTTGATCAGCAAATGACAAGATTGGATGTTCAGCGCCGTGGTCGTACGCTGGTGGGCACCGTGGCTCACCTGAGTTCCGAGAAGGGTCACGGGCCGCTTCTCAGAGCGATTGCCGAGCTCAAGGATCGCTGCGCCGGGGCTCTCCTGCTAATCGTTGGAGATGGAGAACTGCGCGGTGAACTGGAGGAGACAGTACTCGATCTTGGGATCTCTGATCAGGTAAAGTTTCTTGGATTTCGCTCTGACGTTGAAGGCTTGGTTAAGTGGCTGGACATTTTCTGCCTTCCTTCCCTTTCGGAAGGATTGAGTTCAGCCATCTTGGCGGCGATGGCTGCCCGGTTGCCCGTTGTAGCGACTTCCGTTGGCGGCATACCCGAGCTGGTACAGGATGGCGTGACGGGAAGGCTGGTGGCACCGAATCGGCCGCATGAACTGGCTGTCGCCCTGGAGACCCTCTTGAATGACCCAGTTCTGCGAGAGCGTATGGGGAGATCCGGGCGACAGCGGGTGGAAAGCCATTTCACTCTTGAGCAAAAGCTAAAGGCGACTGAGCGTGCATATCGAGAATTGCTCCACTAGGAAGGAATTGAGACCGGAGGCTATGTGTGGCAAAAACTCTGATCGTTAAGAATCGAAAAGCATTCCACAACTACAACATCCTGGATCGGATGGAGGCTGGGCTTGTACTACAGGGCACCGAAGTGAAGGCGATTCGGGAGCACCGGGTGAATCTGAAGGAATGTTATGTCAAGATTCTAAATGGTGAGGCCTGGCTGGAGGGCTGCCATATTAGTCCCTATTCGCACGGCAACATTACCAACCGTGATCCGACCAGAATTCGCAAACTGCTTTTGAATCGGCGCGAAATCAACAAGCTGGCCGGAGCCGTCACGCGGAGTGGGCTGACGATTGTTCCGTTGAGTATGTATTTTCGCCGCGGAAGAGTGAAAGTTGAGATAGCCCTTGCTCAGGGCAAGAAAACGTTCGATAAGCGTGAGAAGGCGCGCCGGAAGACTATAGAAAGAGAGGTCGAGGCGGAGTTAAAACGGCGGTAGTTCCGGCTCTAAGGATTTACGAGTCTGTGGGGGTCTCTATCGCGACGCAGAATTCGTCCGGCCCTGAAAGGACCCGGCTCCGTATGAGGCGCAATCGTCATACGGAGCCCCGGGATCTCAGAGACCGGGGGCTCTTCGCGTGCCTCATCCTGGCGACGGTTGCTGAAGGCAAGCGGGAAGTTACTCCAACCGAGGATAGAAACCCTCGGTACCGACAAGGACGCAAGCGCTACGAGGCAAAACAGCCCCTTTATGAGTAATGCGCGTTAGGAGTCTATCAGGCGGAGTCCCCATTTGACCGCAGCCAACATGCTGCCGGGATTGGCAGTCCCTCGCCCCGCGATACCGAAGGCCGTTCCATGATCGGGAGAACACCGGATGATCGGTAGCCCGAGCGTGACATTAACAGCGCTCTCGAAAGCGACCATCTTCAGTGGGATCAGGCCTTGATCATGAAAGAGCGCAACTACCCCGTGAAACTCACCCTGAACGGCTCTCCAGAAGAGCGAATCCGCGGGCAGGGGGCCAAAGAAGCCTTCCCGTTTCAAAACCCGGTTCAGCTCCTGAACAGCGGGCTTGATCAGTAACTCCTCTTCTGTTCCAAACAGGCCCCCCTCAGAGGCATGCGGATTCAAGCCGCAGACCGCAATCCGCGGTTCAGCACTGCTCAATTGCTGAAGAGTGTCTCTGAAGAGTCGGCATTTATGAACCAGCATCTCGGTGTTCAGAACTTCAGATACCTGACTGAGCGGGATATGAGTCGTTGCCAGCATGACCTTCAACTTGTCTGAGAAAAAAGACATGGTCGGATTATCACAGTCGAAGAAAGACGCGACATACTCCGTCTGGCCCGGGAATTCGAATCCAGCATCCTGGAGAGCCGCCTTGTTAACAGGGGGTGTAACGAGAAGCCGAACGCCTTCTTGACGGCAGAATAAGATCGCCTGCTTCAGTGACTTGAGTGCAATGCTGCCTGCCTTACGGTCCAATTCCCCCCATCGAGGCGGATACGGATACTCGCCGACTGAGATGACTCTCACCTGTCGCCAGTCAAAACTGAGGCCGAGGTCGCGATAAAGCGCCATGAAGTATTCTGCGGGGCCAAAGACTATTGGGTTCACGGACGACAAGTCCAAGGTGTCCAAACACTTAAGCAGGACCTCAGGGCCAATTCCGTTGGGGTCTCCAAATGAAAATACGGTGGTAGGGGCTCGAAGGGACGAATCGTCTCTAATTGCCTGGTTCACTCGGGAAGAATCCGATATCACCATCGCTGTCCTTCGCCTCAAACTCCTTGTACATGTACTTGATGGACCGCTTAGGGATAAATAGATTGGGCTCAGCCTCCCGATTCACCTTGATGCAGTGTTTGTCATACCACTCAATAACACCATGGAGGACTTCGCCGTCGATGAGGCAGACAACCATTGGCGTTTTGTTAGCCATCTGCTTGAGGTAGTAATATTCCTCGGCACTCGTCTGTTCGGGAGGCACCCTTTTTCTCTGGGTTCTAGCGTACTTCGACTGCTCTTGATCTCTCAAGTCTGTAAGTGACGGGCGAATTAGTTTGCGATTAGTCATCGAGAACCTCTTTGTAACAGAAGACTTCCGAAATCCAGCTTGGGGGACGCCCCTTTTAGTAGAAGTATGGTAGCACCTAAGACTTAGCTTTTACAAGGCAAAAAAGGTTAGAATAAAGTCACTTGAGTATGCGAAATCATTGGTCGGTCCTGCTTTTGATTCTTGCCTTTTCGGGAGCACTCGCACAAGAGAGGAGACCTGGAAACAAACCCGTTCTTGTGCGTGATTATGAACTCGATAAGCAAAAGGAGGAGGAAGAGGTAAGGGAATACAGTCCCCCGAAAGCCAAAGAGAACGTGGAGGTGGGGAATTTCTACCTAAAGAAGAGCAACTACCGGGCTGCTGAAGAGCGTTACCGAGTCGCTATCGACTACAATACGAAATGGGAGAAATCCTACGAGAAGCTGATAAAGGTCCTGGAGAAGCAGGGCAAGTACGAGGAAGCGGTCGAGACGTGTGATCTGTTTATTGAGATCAACCCATCTTCCAAGGAAGTCGAAAAGTTTCGAAAGAAGCGTCAAGAGCTCTTGGGGGAGAAATAGCGTTCAGGTAGCCGTCATCTCTCATTGGGCCCGGCCTAATCCTCAGTTACTGCAATTCCGGCAGGATTCACTGTTATCTTGATCAAGGGCCGCAAAGTTCAGGCAGCACTTGAGCCGGCCGCACATACCTGAAAGGCGGTTGAGATTCATTCCCAGACCCTGTTCTTTGACGGTACGAACGCTCACAGAACCGAGTTCCTTCAGGAACAGTTTCGAGCAATTCTCGCCCCGGCTACAACAGCCAAGGCCGCCAACCAGTTTCGCTTCGTCTCGGGCACCGATCTGCCTCATCTCAATCCTGGTTCTGAGTTGGCGGGCCAGATCTTTGACAAGGGCCCTGAAATCGACGCGATGATCTGCGGTGAAGTAGAAGATGACTCTGCTGCCATCGAGAATGTACTCCACCTTGCCAAGTTTCATCGGAAGATCGCGCTCCCTGATTCGCTTCTTGCACAGGCTGTAGGCGTAGTCTTCTCGCTCTTTCTTCTTCTCGTTGAGATAACGGTCTTGTTCCGTTGCCCTGCGAAGTGCTTTGTGAAACTTTTGGTCGGCAAGACTGTCTGCCTTCCGACCATTCACGACGATACCCAGCTCGACTCCTCGATCTGTCGCAACGATGCATCGATCCCCAACTCGTAGATCCAGGTCATTGGAAAGAAACTCGTTCGTATGTTTGTCGCGAGCCAGTTTGACCGTTATTATTTCCAGCATCTTCTCAGAAAGCCTGTCGGAACTCGTGAATCACAATTCTCGCTCTCCCGGTCGAGCAGGTACCTAATCAAAGTATACTTCATCAGAAATAGGGTCAGGAGGTTTTCAGCCAGAGAGTCTCAAAACACATCCGAGGGTTAACGTTTCGCTTGATGTCCTGCTGCGCCTCGACAACGCCGGATATCAAGTCACGGAGTGCTTCCAGGGTCAACCCGTCAGAGATTCTGCGCAACCTGTCTATTTGGTCCTCATTGACCACTCGCTTGGAGGTGTCAACCTGAAGGTAGTAGACGTCGTGGCAAAGGGTGAGCAAGGAATCGAGGAAGCTCATGCTACCGATCTTCTTTCTCAGTTTGGTGCGTAGCGGTTCCTTCTCACACCGCTCAAAGATCGTCTGGAATCTCGGCCTGGTGACCCATGCTTCAAGGAGTGTGAGCATCTCGTCTCGCTCCCCCAGCACCGTTTCAAGATCCAATTCGAGCGCCTTGCCGACGCTGCCGTTCGAGAAACACGCCCGAAGCTGACAATTCTCCAAGCTCGTTGTATTGGTCAGGTGTTGGGCTATCTCGGCCCGGCTGAGGGGGAGGAAAACAAACTTCTGGCATCGGGAGCGTATGGTCGGAAGGAGTTGCTGAGGAAACGCTGTCACGAGGATAATCGATGTAGTCGAAGGAGGCTCCTCCAGTGTCTTGAGGAGCGAATTGGCCGCCTCTGTTGTCATCTTCTCGGCTTCATCAACCACAAAGAACCTGTGCCGACTTTCGAAGGGTCTGTAGTGGGCTTCAGTGTCCAGCAGACGAATAGTATCGATTCCGATCGAAAAGGGAGGCTTTCTTCGTCGTTTCTCCTTAGCTGGATCCAAGAGACCGGGGCGGACCAACACAATGTCGGGGTGATCCTGAATGATGCTCGAAAGAGCCACATTCTCATCACGGCTTGCTGGAGCAACCACGGTCTGAAGGGCTTTCTGACAGGACCTGCAGGTTCCACAAACATCAGAGCCACCCGACTCTCTGCAGTCAGCCCGGGCGGCCAGCAGGAGAGCAAGGGTCCTCTTCCCTACTCCATCCGGTCCAGCGAATAGGGTTGAAGGCGGCAATTTTCCTCGAGTCAACAGGTGGACGAGCCGTGTATTCCCAATGAAATCAGCAATCTTCAATGACCGATCCCCAGTTCCATCGCCACAAGAGCCCACGTCCTCGCAAACACTTCCTCTGGAGTCCCGGAAGCCTCAACAACCTGAATCCTTTCGGGGGCATTACGAGCCAACAAAAGGTAGCCGTCCCGAACCCGCCTGTGAAAGTCGAAACTCTCCTCTTCAAAACGTCCTTGAGCTTCATTCTGATGGACTCTATTTCGCGCTCGCGCTCGGCTGAGACCGGTGGGAACATCGACATCGAAGATAAGCGTAAGGTCCGGCGTGATCAAACCCAACTGCTGCGCGAGTCCGTCAATGAACTTGAGCCCAACCCTGCGGGCATGCCCCTGATAAGCGAGGGTGGCGTCGTGATAACGGTCGCTCAGCACCACTAGTTCCTTGGCTAAGGCCGGCTCAACTACTTCTTTCAGATGCTGAAAGCGGTCGGCAAGGTACAACAACAGTTCAGCAACAGGTTCTCGATCAGCACCTTCTGCTCGGAGAAGTACCTCCCTGACTTCACTCCCAAACTTGGTGCCTCCCGGTTCCAAGGTGGTAAGAGACGGGATTCCCCTTCGCACCAGTTCGGCTTCTGTCATACTGAGTTGAAGAGTCTTACCCGACCCTTCAATACCTTCGAAGGTGATGAACTTCCCTTTTCTCAAGGTCCCACCCTTCATATTCGGCCAATACTCTACCACAGCCCTGGATATCCCCCCATGGTAGTGAGAATTGAGGGATTCGCGCTGTAGAGGTTTCTGAGTCAGTTGAAGTACCGGGTACCAGTGACCAGTGACAAGTGACAAGTGACAAATGACAAGTGACAAATGCCGGACCTTTCCTCCATAGCTCAAAGAGCGAAGGTGGACCTGTCGCGCCGTAGCTCGAAGAGCGAAGGCGGATACCAGATGCCGGGGGCCGGATGCCTATTCCCCCGGTGCGTTTCCAGAGTCCCGCCTTGCGGGACGACATGATTCCCGCAGATCCGCCCTCCTTAGGATTCCTGGACGGCTGAATCTGTGCGTTTCTGTTGACAACGGGGTGAATTCGACCTGGCACCTCTCCCTTACAACCGTTTTTCAACAACTTACGGCCATTTCCTGGGGTAGACTTCTTTGCTCACCTCTGACAAGCCGCTCTGCG
>JAUVSF010000669.1 GCA_030597245.1 Acidobacteriota bacterium | reverse complement strand
ACGGCCTTTGGAAAAACCGTAGTGGCATGCTACTTGATCGCCCAACGAGGAGTTAACACTCTTGTCGCCGTTCACCGAAGGCAGCTACTGGACCAGTGGGTGACCCGTCTGAGCTCTTTCCTTGGCCTTGACGCCAAAGAGATCGGTCAGGTTGGAGGCGGCAAGAAGAAGGTCTCTGGAATCATCGACGTCGCCCTCATACAAAGCCTGAGCAGGAAAGGCGTTGTTAAGGATTTGGTAGGTCGATACGGGCACCTGGTCGTTGATGAGTGCCATCACATATCCGCGAGGAGCTTTGAGATCGTGGCAAGACAGTGTAAGGCTAAATATGTGACAGGTCTATCCGCAACAGTGACTCGGAAAGACGGACACCACCCGATCATTTTCATGCAATGTGGGCCCGTCCGTTACCGGGTCAGTGACAGAAGACAGGCAAGGAAGAGGCCATTTAGGCACCGGGTCGTGGTGCGCGCAACCAACACGTACCTAACCGAATCGGCAGACGACAAAACTGTCGCAATCCACGAGGTTTACTCAGCTCTTGCATCCGATGAGGACAGAAATCGTATGATCGTGGATGACGTGCTTCAAGCGGTCCGATCCGGGCGGTCACCGATCGTCCTGACCGAAAGGCGCGAGCATCTGTCCCTATTGAGTGAACGCCTATCAACCGAAACTCAAAACGTCCTCGAATTCAAAGGAGGAATGGGACGAAAGCAGCGCAGGATTCTGGCCGAAAAGTTGAAGAGCATAGCAGAGGATGAATGCAGGGTTATCGTCGCGACCGGAAGGTATATAGGAGAGGGATTTGACGACGCTCGCCTCGACACACTCTTCTTGGCCCTTCCAGTGTCGTGGCGGGGGACTTTGTCCCAATATGCTGGTCGACTCCACCGATTGCACCATTCGAAAAAGGAAGTGCTCGTCTACGACTACGCCGACCTCAATATCCCGATGCTAGCAAGAATGTTTGAACGGCGTAGACGTGGTTACAAAGCGATCGGTTATGAGATCGAATAGCCGAAAACCCCTGCAAACTGAAGACTTTTGATTTCCCGCCTGCTACCTACGTATCAGAAGTCAGAAACCCTCGAGTTTCACTACCTCTTCATTTTCAATAAGTTACCAAAGTCGAAGAGTTTGAGGCTTTGCAGATTTTGGCAGATCTTCCGGAT
Source organism: Acidobacteriota bacterium (assembly GCA_030597245.1). Taxonomy (GTDB): domain Bacteria; phylum Acidobacteriota; class UBA6911; order RPQK01; family JAPXNP01; genus JAUWTT01. The sequence continues at coordinate 1,579 of JAUVSF010000669.1, read as the reverse complement.
CTCGGCAGGTTTTACCCGATTTTTCGCACACAAAGTGCAGGCGAACGACTATGGCAGCTCTTCCTCTTCAAAATGGCAACGAACAGCGTCCCTAACCTGCTGCTCTAACTCTTTCAAGTCATCGGCTTCTGCGAAGATGGAAACTCCCAAGGCTTGGGCGGTATATCCGCCCTCTGGGGCCTCTTCAACAACAAAGATGATTTCGTTCATTGACTTATAGTCTACAAGGAGACTGCCCACATCGCCTTCCGCTTGGAGAGAATTCTCAGAAGGTGTACTGGTCCAGCGATTGAAAACGCTTTGCCCGAGGATGGGTAAGGTCAAGATCACTCAAACACTAGCCAGGGCAGGCTTACACATGAGCCCGACCACGGTCGGGCGTAGGTTGAAGCAGCCACCTACCGATCGTCTCGCTAAGACGCGCAGCATAGAGCAACGCTGGTCGGACTCTATCGCTTAATACCGATCTCGACCAGCAGTGCGCTTTTTCTAATCACGAATTATTAGACATCCCCCCCCAACCTTTCGAAAATGACGACTCAAAGCCGCCGGTCGCCGTAAAGAGCCTGGTGGCGACTCCGAAGTCAAGCGTGCGAAGATCGCTGGCCCTAGCCAATCGCGCTGTGGGGAAACGCAGTCGCAAAGCGGCTTGCCAGAGGTGAGCGAACGAATTTACCCCAGGAAACGGCTGTAAGTTGTTGGAAAACGGTTTTGAGGGGAAGGTGCCAAGTCGAATTCACCCCGAACTCGACAGAAACGCCGATGGTGAACCCGGGAGCCTGAGGGAAAAGGACGAGCGGATAAGATATGCTCCGGATGCTCCACCCTGTCCATTAGGCTGACAACGTCGAATCTCCGAAACTCATGCCGTCCCGCAAGGCGGGACTCCGGTGAGGTTGTCGCTGTTATCCCAGGGCTTGCGCCCTGGGCTCGACACCTGTCGCCCCGCGAGGCGGGGCTGAACTGGGGACTGGGAGCTGGGAACTGGCATCCGCCTTCGCTCTTCGAGCTATGGAGGACAGGTCCGGCATTTGTCATTTGTCACTGGAACCGGGTACTTCAACGGACTCAGAAACCTCGACAGCGCGGAGATCGCCGGCCCACGACGCTCCTTGATAGTTTGTCTCCGAAGTCCTATATTTCGAAAGGTATGGATAGTACAGGAGGAGAATACGATGGATTCCATTAACAGGCGCGATCTTCTGGCAGGGTTGACAGGATTCACCTTTTGGAGCGTGAGTGGTTGTTCTCCGAAACAATCTCACAAGGAGGTACAACAATTGCAGTATGACGAGATGAACAACCTGCGATTAAGACCGCATCATATTGTGGATATTTTATCTGACCACGGCAACAGTGTGGAATATCAACCGCATCGATACGGACATTCTTTGCATGTTGTTGCCCCGCAATTGTTGTCTGATCTCAACATAAAGATAAAGCTTGTTATTACAGCGGATGCTGTCTGTGCAGGATGCATGCATTTGATGCAGGATGGCCAGTGTGAAGATGTATTGGCTCAGCTCCATCCGTCACCCTCAAAACAGGCTTATAATGATGTCCTGGATTCCCGGTTATT